>NZ_JAPSKQ010000323.1 GCF_031181555.1 Streptomyces sp.
TGACGATGTTGACCGCGTTCACCGACCAGAAGTCGGGGAACTCGACGCCGCGCTGCTCGAAGTTGACCGAGCCGTCGCGCCAGTTGGTCATGACGACGTCACGGCGCTCCCAGGCCACCTCGTCGTAAGGGTGGACTCCAGGGGTGGTGTGGATGCGCTCGACGCGCAGCCCCTTGCCGGTCTTGTTGCTCTTGGCTCGGGGACTCCGTGCCGGACCGCTCGCCGTCTCTGTCATGCCGCCTCCCTGTACGGGCTAAAACGCCCTGAAGTGCCCCGTTATTTCCGTGGCACGGTGTTCTGTCTGGTGCTGCGGGCACCCACTCGCCGGCCCGCAACAGGTCTTCTCATCGCCGCCGCCCGGCCGTTCCCGGCATCTGGCGTCCGGGACCGGCCCGCCGGTCAGTCGGCGGCGTGGGCGGGTTCGGGGACCTGGACAGTCCCTCCGGACCCGCTGTCGTCTTCCTGGCTCCCCGCGACAGCCCCCTCGCGGTCCCCGCCGTCCGTGGCGGGCCGCTCCGCCCGCCGGAGTTCCGCGATCGCGGCCTCGAAGTCCTCGAGCGAGTCGAATGCCCGGTAGACGGAGGCGAACCGCAGATAAGCGACGAGGTCGAGCTCCTGCAACGGGCCGAGTATGGCCAGCCCCACGTCATGGGTGGTCAGCTCGGCGCTTCCGGTGGCCCGCACCGCCTCCTCGACGCGCTGGCCGAGCTGGGCGAGCGCGTCCTCGGTGACAGGCCGTCCCTGGCACGCCTTGCGCACACCGTTGATGATCTTGGTGCGACTGAAGGGCTCGGTGACTCCGGACCGCTTGACCACCATGAGCGAGCACGTCTCCACGGTCGTGAATCGACGGGAGCAGTCGGGGCACTGGCGGCGCCTGCGGATCGACGTGCCGTCGTCGGTCGTACGGCTGTCGACGACACGGCTGTCGGGGTGCCTGCAGAAGGGGCAGTGCATGAACTCCCATCCCTCCTCACAGCAGACTCAATAGCCCCGTCAGGCCTCTCGGGCCTCACGAAGCAGCTCCAGCATAGGCGATCTCGGAAGGCGCCAAGACCCGGGGGACCACAACTTCTGGGCTGCTGCCGCAATCCAACCACTAGATGTGGGGATTGGCTCATACATGCACGTCCTGCACGCGTGTCGCGCGCATCGGGCCGGGCACAGGGCATCACGCATGGGGAGACGCCGTGCACGGGGAGGGGAGGGGCCGTGCGACTCCCGAAGAAAGCGGGGGCCGCTTCCCGCGCCGCGGGACGCCCGATGGCAGACTGAGGCCCACCGGAGCCCACCGGCGCAAGGTCATCGCCCCGGCGGTGAAGAGTACAACAATAGGCCCGTTTGTCCGGCGGGAAGCGTGGCGGCCGATACACCCCAGCGGGAGATTGCGCACAGCGATTCGCGATTTTTCACTCGAACGTGTGTTTGGCGCAACCTTTCGAAAGCAACTACCGTTGTGCTGCAGGGAGACCATCGAGAGGGGCCGACGTGACCACCACCGCAGACAGTGCCGCCATCACTGCCCAGGACCGTTCCCAGGGCCGACTCGAGCCGGTGCATGCGATGAACGAAGCCATGAACCCCGAGGGGCACAAGCGCTCCCTGCCGGGCCGACCTCCTGGCATCCGGGCGGACAGCTCCGGGCTCACCGACCGCCAGCGCCGGGTGATCGAGGTCATCAGGGATTCGGTGCAGCGACGCGGCTATCCGCCGTCGATGCGTGAGATCGGCCAGGCGGTCGGCCTCTCCAGCACCTCCTCCGTGGCACACCAGCTGATGGCACTGGAGCGCAAGGGTTTCCTGCGCCGCGACCCGCACCGCCCGCGCGCGTACGAGGTGCGCGGCTCCGACCAGGCCGCTCCCGTGCAGCCCGCGGACACCGCCGGCAAGCCGGCCGCGTCCTACGTCCCCCTCGTCGGCCGTATCGCCGCCGGTGGACCGATCCTCGCCGAGGAATCCGTCGAGGACGTCTTCCCCCTCCCCCGGCAGCTCGTCGGTGACGGTGAGCTGTTCGTGCTGAAGGTCGTGGGCGACTCCATGATCGAAGCCGCGATCTGCGACGGCGACTGGGTCACGGTCCGCCGCCAGCCCGTCGCCGAGAACGGTGACATCGTGGCGGCGATGCTCGACGGTGAGGCAACCGTCAAGCGCTTCAAGCGCGAGGACGGCCACGTCTGGCTCCTCCCCCACAACGCGGCCTACGAGCCGATCCCCGGCGACGACGCGACCATCCTGGGCAAGGTGGTGGCCGTTCTGCGCCGCGTCTGAACGCGGCGCGGGGTCGGCCTCGACCGCCGCCCC
>NZ_JAPSKQ010000173.1 GCF_031181555.1 Streptomyces sp.
CTGCTCGAAGGTCCGGAGCAGGTCCGCCGCGACGCTCACCGCGATCGTGGCCGGTTCCTTGCCGGTGATCCCGGGCAGTCCGATCGGGGTCTTGATCCGGTCGATGGCGGCGGCGTCGTGGCCGCCCTCGGTGGCCAGGCGGTGCCGGAACCGCGCCCATTTGGCGGCCGAGCCGATCAGCCCGATCGAGCCGAGACCGTCGGTGCGCAGGGCCGCGTCGGCCAGCGCGGCGTCCTCGGCGTGGTCGTGCGTCATGATCAGGACGTGGGTGCCGGGTGCCAGCTCCTCCAGCACCTCCTCCGGAAGCAGCGGCGTGTGGTGCACGTGGATCTGCGCCACCGCGTCCGCGAGCACGCCGAGCCGTTCGTCGGTGAGCATGTCGGAGCGGGTGTCGATCAGGTGCAGATCGAGGTCGTGGCGGGCCAGGATGCGTGCCAGCTCCAGCCCGACGTGTCCGACGCCGAAGACCGCCACCGCCGGCACCACCGGCAGCGGTTCCAGCAGGACGGTGACGGCACCGCCGCAGCACTGCACGCCGTGCCGGTTGGTGACCTTGTCGTTGAGGGCGAACTCCATCAGCTCCGGCTCCGGACCGGACGTGCCGATCAGCTCGCGGGCCCGGTCGATCGCGACCGCCTCGATGTTGCCGCCGCCGACCGAACCCCAGGCCCCGGACCGGCCCACCACGAGCTTGGCGCCGGCCCGGCGGGGCGCGTGGCCGCGCACGGCCGCGACGGTCACGAGCACGCCGGGTTCCCGGCGGGCCCGCAACCGCGCGACCGCGGCCACCCAGGTCATGTCAGGCATGGCTCAGAGCACTGGTGCCGGTGCGGACCCCGCTGCCCTGGCGGGCGTCGCCGCCGCGCCGAGCGCCGCCCTTGCGGGCCGCCTCGATCGCCCAGTACACCGCCTCCGGGGTCGCGGGGGAGGCGAGTTCCACGCTGACGCCGGCCGGCCCGAACGCCGCGACGGCCTGCCGCAGCGCCTCCCGCACCGAGAACGCCAGCATCAGCGGAGGCTCACCGACCGCCTTGGAGCCGTACACCGCGCCCTCCTCGGTGGCGTTCTCCAGCAGCGTGACGTTGAACTCCTCGGGCATCTCCGAGAAGCTCGGCAGCTTGTACGTGCTCGCCGCCTGGGTCAGCAGCCGGCCCCGGTTCGGCCCGTCACCGGTGTCCCAGCGCAGGTCCTCGAGCGTCAGCCAGCCCGCGCCCTGCACGAAACCGCCCTCGACCTGACCGATGTCGATCATCGGGGACAGGCTGTCGCCGACGTCGTGCACGATGTCCACCCGCCGGATGCGGTACGCGCCGGTGAAGCCGTCCACCTCCACCTCGGTCGCGGCGGCGCCGTAGGCGAAGTACTTGAACGGCGAGCCCCGGAACGCCGTCGCGTCCCAGTGCAGGCCCTCGGTCCGGTAGAAACCGGCCGCCGACAGCTGCACGCGCTGGAAGTACGCGGTGCGCACCAGGTCGTCCCAGGCCAGCTCCTTGTCGCTGCCGAGGGCGCGCGCGACGCCCCCGGCGATCCGCACGTCCGAGGCGTTCGCTCCCAGCCGGGTGGCGGCCACCTGCAGCAGCCGCTCGCGCAACTGCTCGCAGGCGTTCTTCACCGCCGCCCCGTTGAGGTCCGCGCCGGAACTGGCGGCGGTGGCGGAGGTGTTGGGCACCTTGTCGGTCCGCGTCGGGGCCAGCCGCACCCTGTGCAGCGGGATGCCCAGCGTGGTCGCGGCCACCTGCAGCATCTTGGTGTGCAGGCCCTGGCCCATCTCGGTGCCGCCGTGGTTGATCAGGACCGAGCCGTCCTTGTAGATCAGCACCAGCGCGCCGCCCTGGTTGAAGGCGGTGAGGTTGAACGAGATGCCGAACTTGATGCCGGTGACCGCGAGCGCCCGCTTGGTGTTCTCGTGCGCGGCGTTGAAGGCCGCGATCTCGCGCTTGCGGTCGGCGATGCCGGCGTTGTCCCGGACCTGCTGCCAGACGGTGGAGATCCGCTCGGGGTGGGCGACCGGCTGTCCGTACGGCGTCGACTGGCCCTGCTGGTAGAAGTTGCGCTCCCGCAGCTCCATGGGGTCCAGGCCGAGCAGCGGCGCGCACCGGCCCATGATGTCCTCGATCACCAGCATGCCCTGCGGCCCGCCGAAGCCGCGGAAGGCGGTGTTGGACACCGTGTTGGTCTTGGCGATGCGGCCGGCGACGCGGGCGTTCGGGATCCAGTAGGTGTTGTCGATGTGGCACAGGGCGCGGGCCAGCACCGGCTCGGACAGGTCGAGGCTCCAGCCGCCGTCCGCGGTCAGCGTGGCGTCCAGGGCCCGGATGCGGCCGTCGGCGTCGAAGCCGATCTTCCACTCGGCGTGGAACCCGTGGCGCTTGCCGGACATGGTCAGGTCCTGTGTCCGGTTGAGCCGCAGCCGGACGGGCCGGCCGGTCAGTTTGGCGCCGAGCGCGGCGATCGCCGCGAATCCGTGCGGCTGCATCTCCTTGCCGCCGAAGCCGCCACCCATCCGCAGGCACTGCACGGTCACCTCGTGACTGCTCAGGCCGAGCACGTGCGCGACGATCTCCTGCGTCTCCGAGGGGTGCTGGGTGCTGCTCTGGACGAACACCTGCCCGCTCTCGTCGACGTGGGCCAGCGCCGCGTGCGTCTCCAGGTAGAAGTGCTCCTGACCGGAGAACCGGAACTCGCCCGTGAACACGTGCGCGGAGTCGGCGAATCCGGCGTCGACGTCACCGGTCACCATCACGGGCCGGGCGCCGTGGTAGCTGCCGGCCTCGATCGCCTCCTCCAGCGTGACCAGGGAGGGCTGTTCGTCGAGTTCCACCTCGACGGCCGCCGCACCGAGCCGGGCCGCCTCCAGGGTCTCGCCGAGCACCCAGGCGACCGCGTGGCCGTGGAACATGACCTCGTCGGGGAACAGCGGCTCGTCGTGCTTCATCCCGGCGTCGTTGACGCCGGGCACGTCGGCGGCGGTCAGCACGCGGACCACACCCGGCACGGCGAGCGCGGGCCCGGTGCGCAGCGCGGTGATCCGGCCGTGGGCCTTCATGACCTGGACCGGGTGGGCGTGCAGCACGTCCTTGGTGCGATGGACCAGGTCGTCGGTGTAGAGCGCGGTACCGGTGACGTGCAGGCCGGCGCTCTCGTGCGGCATCGGGACGCCGACGAGAGGCGTTTCGGGGCGCTCGGACAGATGGCTCATGACGGCACCGCCTCAGTGGTCTGTGCGTACAGCTTCAGCAGGCTCTGGCCGAGCATCGCGGCGCGGTAGTCGGCGCTGGCGCGGTGATCGCTCATCGGCGTGCCCTGGGCCCGCAGCACCTGCGCCGCGGCCTCGGCGGTCTCCGTCACCCACGGCTTGCCCTCCAGGGCCGCCTCGGCGGCGAGGGCGCGGATCGGAGTGGCGGCCACGCCGCCCAGGCCGATGCGTGCCTTGCGGACGATCCCGTCCTCGATGTCGAGCGCGAACGCGACCGCCACGCTGGAGATGTCGTCGAAGCGCCGCTTGGCGATCTTGTGGAAGGCCACGACGGGCGACAGCGGCAGCGGGATGCGCACCGCGCGGATCAGCTCGCCGGGACGGCGCACGCTCCGGCGGTAGCCGGTGAAGTAGTCGGCCAGCGGGACCACCCGCTCACCGTCGGCGTCGGCGAGCACCACCGACGCCTCCAGCGCCAGCAGCACCGGTGGGCTGTCGCCGATGGGGGATCCGGTGCCCAGGTTGCCGCCGAGGGTCGCACTGTTGCGGATGAGCCGGGACGCGAACTGCGGGAACAGCTCCGCCAGCAGCGGGACGCCGCCGTCGAGGCGGCGTTCGATCTCGGTGAGCGTGAGCGCCGCCCCGATCTCGACGGAGCCGGGTTCGACGCGCAGCTCCCGCAGTTCGGGCAGCCGGTCGATGGCGACCACGCAACGCGCCCGACGGGAGCGGATGTTCACCTCCACGCCCCAGTCGGTGCTTCCGGCGACCACCACCGCGTCGGGCCGCTCGCGCAGCAGCCGCAGTGCCTCGGCCAGGGTGCCCGGCCGCAGGAACGCGCTGTCGTCCCGGGCGTACTCGGTGGCGACCGGTGCGGGCGGGGACTGCTCGCGGCGCTGCGCCAGGGGGTCGTCCTCGGTGGGCGTACCGACGGCGAACGCGGCATCGCGGATCGGGCGGTAACCGGTGCAGCGGCACAGGTTTCCGCTCAGCGAGTGCAGGTCGAAACCGTTCGGGCCGTGCTCGGAGCCGGTGCCGTCGGACGGGTCCGCGTGCGCGCAGCGGCCGGGCCGGTAGTACTCGGCGGCCATGCTGCAGACGAACCCCGGTGTGCAGTAACCGCACTGGGAGCCGCCGCGGACCGCCATCTCCTCCTGCACCGGGTGCAGCGTGGGCGGCGTACCGGGTTCGCCGGCGGTGGCGAGGCCTTCGGAGGTGACGACCTCCTGCCCGTCGAGGGCCGCGACCGGGACCAGGCAGGCGTTGATCGCCACCCAGTCGGTGGGCTTGTCCACCCCGGGACGGGCCACCAGGACCGAACACGCGCCGCACTCGCCCTCGGCGCAGCCTTCCTTGGTCCCGGTGAGGCCACGCTCACGCAGGAAATCCAGGACCGTCGTGTGGGGTGCGGCCGGGGAAATCGGTGCCGTCTTCCCGTTGACCGTGATCCGCGCCTCTACCATGGCACATCCTCATTTCGGAGTGCGGTCGTACAGATTGTCCTAGTCGCCATTTCAGGGACTTTCTCTTTCGGTGGCGAAACTGAAGCATGAGAACCCGAAGCGGAAATCAGCACGCGACGACGTGCCGCAGGCGGGTGAAGAGATCAGAGGACACCGGAGCCGCATTCGGGCACGCCGGTGGAAGAGGACTGCTCAGCAGCCGTGTGCTACACGACCCGGGATCCAGGCGGTCCGCCGGGCGAGGCGATGCAGGTCGGAGAAGGTGAACATCCGACTTCGCCTCCTTTCCAGCAGCTCACGAGTCGGTGGGCTCGAAAATACGGTGTTGCGGACCTTTCGGTCAAGCATATGTGCGGAGATCAGTGACCGTTCGGAGTCCGCCGCCGTGCCGTCCGGTGCCGGCGCATTCCCCTCCCTGTGACAAGCCACTTCGTTCGGCGGGATGCCAGGAGGATCGAGGGTCCTGGACGGCAATCCGGCACCGCACGAACGCCCCTCGAACGCGGTGGTGGTGCGGACGCGGCGAGCGCGGTCCCCCGCTTGCACAACCTGGTGAGGAGTACACAGTCATCCGGGGGGAACCGGCCAGGGGCGGAAGACACGAAGACGCCCGCAGGCCGGTTCCGGATCTTCGGAGACTCCCACAAGAACCGGTCCGCTCGTGATGCCGCCGTTTCCCCGAGCCGGACTGCGCCGCCGGGATCTCGCCGGCGGATTCCGGACCTCTCGGGGCTGCCGCGGCGCCACCCCGCCGACGGCGCACCGCCGGCGCTGTACCGGCAGGCGGTGCGCGGCGACGGCGACACCCGGGCCGGGAACGCCCCGAAGCCGCCGACGCTCGGCCCACGGCCGGAGTGCCGGCGCCCTGGTCGTGCTGCTCGCCCTGTCCGCCGACGTCGGCCCGGCCGGTGATTTCGCCGATTCCCCCGTCCCGGCCGTCCGCTTGACTCGGTGCGAGCCGACCCCGGGACGATCCGCGGGGATCGGAAGCAGGCACGACACACGCCCAACCGACAAGGGCGCGCCGACGCAGTCGACCGGCGGGCCGGAAGGGACCCGGACATGTCTCGTACCAGCGGGCGCCTGCGCTTGCTCGGCGCCGTGGCCGCCGGCATCACGGCCGTGGGGACCGCGGGCGTTGCGACGCCCCCCGCCTCCGCCGCCACGCCGGTCTACAGCGAGGACTTCTCCGACGGGCTCGGCACCTTCACCGCTTCCGGTTCCGTCAGGACCGGAACGTACGGCGCCCGGCTCAGCGGGTCGCTGTCCTCCGACCCGTCCATGGTGTCCGCGCCCGTCGACCTGACCGGGTACGGCGACCTGACACTGTCCTACACCCGGGCGGCATCGGGGCTGGACCTCGGTGAGACCTTCACCGTGGCCTACTCGGTCGACGGCGGCTCGTTCACCACCCTGGAATCGGCGCGCACCGCCAGGGGCACGGTGTCGTTCCCCCTGCCGGACTCCGCCGAGGGCGGTGACCTGCGGCTGCGGTTCTCGCTGGACGCCAACGGCCTCCTGGAGACGCTGACCGTCGACGACGTGCTGATCGAGGCCGCCGGCGGCGGAGGCCCGACCGACCCGCCGACCGGGTCGCTGCCCCCGGTGGACGACGTCACCGAGCCCGGCCCGTACTCGGTGACCGTCGACGACTCCGCCGGTCCCGGCGACGACGGTTGGCTGGTGTACCCGGCCGACGCCGGCCGGAACGGTGTGGACCACCCGGTCTTCGTCTGGGGCCCGGGCGCGGGGTCCGGCCCCGCCGACTACGAGGACATGCTGCGCCTGTGGGCCTCGCACGGGTTCGTCGTCTACAGCGAGGTCTCGTCCAGCAACGGCGCCTACATGGTCGACGCCCTCGACTGGCTGGAGGACCAGAACGCCAGTCCGAGCAGCCCGCTGTACGGGGACCTCGACACCTCCGAGGTGGCCTTCGGCGGCCACTCCCGCGGGTCCATCGGCACGTTCGACGTGGCCGACGAACCGCGGCTGGCGACCACCGTCCACGTGGCCGGCGGCTCGTTCGACGGCAACGGTCCCGACGGCCTCCGCAACCCGGCCCTCTACATCGGCGGTGACGAGGACTTCGCCACCGCCAACATGGAGCGCGACTACACCGGCACCGACGTGCCGGTGTGGTTCACCGTCCTCGACGGCACCGACCACATCCTCGCCACCCGCAACGGCCGGCACATCATCACCGCCTGGCTCCGATGGCACCTGGCCGACGAGGAATTCCGCCGCACACCGGACTTCCTGAGCCCCGACTGCGCCTTCTGCGGCCTGGGCGAGGTCCAGTACAAGAACTGGTGACCCCGCGGCACCCTCACTCCCCGAGCGTGGCGACGGCCTCCTCGTACCCGCCCGTCGGCGGCGCGGTGTCGGGCCCGTACACCAGGTTCAGCACGCCCGTGGTGAACGTCTCCGACGTCAGCAGCTTCAGCGGGATCGACGGCTCGCCCTCGTCGAACAGGCGCATGCCCTTGCGCACGGCGACGGGGTGGACGAGGAGGTGCAGTTCGTCGAGGAGGCCCGCGGCCAGCAACTGTCGGACGACGGAGACCGAGCCGCTCAGCGAGATGTCACCGCCCGGCTCGCTCTTCAGCGCGGCGGCGACCTCGGCGACGTCACCCCGCGCCTGCTCGGAGTTCCGCCACTGCAGGTCGAGCGGCCGGCGTGAGAACACGATCTTCCGCATGTCGCCGAGCTGCTTGGCGAAGCCCGCGTCCTCGCCGCCCGCCGCCTCCCGCTCGGGCCAGGCGCCGGCGAAGCCGTCGTACGTCCTGCGGCCGAAGAGCAGGACCTCCGTGGTGTTCAGGCTCGCGCCGACGGCGGCTCCCATCTCGTCGTTGAAGTACGGGAAATGCCACTGATCGGGCGCCTCGACGACGCCGTCGAGCGAGATGAACAGGCTGGCGGTGATCTTCCGCGGCATGGTGTCCTCCGGATCCGGGTGCGTGTACCGGATACGACCGTGCCGCCCACCGGAACTCATCGGTGGGCGGCACGCGGACGGTTCAGACGGTGTCCGGTTCCCCGCGGCGCTCCGGCCCCGGTACGCCGCCTGCCGTCCGGTGCGGATCCGTGACGCTGCCCAGCCAGCCCAGCAGGAATCCGGCCGGCACCGTCACCAGGCCCGGGATCGTCACGTCCCAGATCCTGAAGTCGTGCTCCGGGAAGATCGACTCGGGTGTGCCGGACGTGTACGGCGACAGCGCGAGCGCCGCGATGCTCAGCGCTGTGGCCCCCCACAGGCACCACAGCGCACCGCGGGCGGTGAACCCGCGCCAGTACAGGGCGTACAGCAGGACGGGCGCGAGGGCGGCGCCGCAGACGGCGAGCCAGAGCGTCGAGACGACCACCAGGTTCCAGTCGGCGACGACGACCGCCACGCCCGCGCAGACCGCCCCCGTCAGCGCCGCCGACCAGCGCGACGCGGCACCGTCCCCCTTGCCGGCCGGGCGCCTGCCGGCGGGCTCGCCGGACGCGCCCAGCACGTCCCGTCCCAGGGCGATGCCGGCGGCGAGGGTCACGTCCACCACGGCCGCGAGCGCGGTGAGGAAGAGGACGCAGGCCAAGGCCGCGACCAGGATGCCGCCGCTGTCGAGCGCGCGCCCGAGCAGCAGCGGCGTGAACACCTGCGCCGCCGGACCGGCCTCGCGCAGCGTCTCGCCGACGAGGGCCGCCGCGCCGACGCCGACGACGGCGAGCGCGCCGTACAGCAGGATGAGTTCGCCGAGCATCCAGCGGCCGACGGTCCGGGCGCCGCGCGGGCTCTTCGTCGAGATCGCCCGCATCAGCACGGCGGGCATCGCCAGCGTGGCCATCGACATGCCGAAGGTCTGCCCGATCCGGTTCACGGCCCCCACCCACCCCTCACCGGTGTAGCCGCCCGGACGCAGGTACGCCTCGCCCGTCCGCGAGCCGTGCGCGGCGGCGTCGAGCAGCCGCCCGGGGTCCCCGCCGAAGCGGTGGAGCACGAGTACGGCAGCGACCACCAGCACGGGCAGGGCGATCGCCGACTTCGCGATCATCACCACGCCCGTGCCCCGGATCCCGCCGCTGACGGCCAGCGCCGTCATCGCGCAGCCGATCACCACGATGCAGCCGGTCCGCACACCGGGCTGCCCGATCAGCGCCGCGGCGACGTTGCCGACCACCACCAACTGCACGACCAGCAGCGGGAAGCAGACGAGCAGGGTCACCACGCCCCACGAGACGCGTACGGCGGGTCCGCCGCTGCCGCGCGCGTCCAGCACGTCCGCGGCCGTCAGCGAGGCGTGCCTGCGCAGCGGCTCGACGATCAGCACGAGGAGCAGCATGACCCCGATCAGGCTGCCCAGCATGACGCCGAGGCCGTCGAAGCCGGACGTGGCGACCATGCCCACCAGTACGGTGACCGTCGCGACCGTGGTGGTGTCGCCGCCCATCGCGATGCCCTGCTGCCAGGAGCGCAGCCGGCGGCTGTCGGACCGTACGAGAGCCCGGTCGTCCTCGTCGGCGCCGGTGACGATGCACAGCATCAGGCAGATCACGACGAACACCGAGAACACGGCGAAGACGAGGGACCGGGACGAGGGATCGAGCAGCGTGGTCACGACCACCTCCGGGCGCCCGGCTGCGGCTCGAGCCGGTCGACCCGTCGCCCGTACACCACCAGCGCGTGCATACCGACGGCGAGGGGCACCACGGCCAGGATCACGCCGAGGCCCGCCGGTCCGGCGATCCGCGTGCCGTACACGGCCGGTACGAGGGCGGCGGGCAGCAGGTAGAGCAGCCAGGCGACGGCGATCCGGACGCCGAGCCGCAGCCCGACGGCCAGTCGCGCCGCCTCCTCGGCGTCGTGTCGCTCGTGCTCCGCCGGGGGTCGCGCGCCGGCTGCGGGCTCGTCATGGTGCGGCGGCCCCTGCCGGGGCTGCGGTCCGAAGGACATGTGGGCGGCTCCGCTCACGTCGGTCCAGCACCCCGGAACGGGTGCGGGTACGGGTGTGGGGGTGGGCGCGGAGTCAATCAGACCCATGCGCGGACCCGCGCGCCCCGGGCGCAGATCTGTTCTTCCGCCCAATCCGGAGTCGTGCGGACGGTGAACGGGCACTACGTGATCGGGAGCCGGGCGGCCCGGCCGCGTGATGACGGGCCGATCACGGTGCGCGCACCCGGGCCGCGGCCGTGCGGGCCCGGCCAGGACAGGGACGTGGCGGCGCCACGCCCCCCTCCGGCCTCGTGTCCACGCAGGTCGGCAGGGGTGTGACGGCGCCCTTTTCAAGGACCCTCCCCGGCTCCGCCACCACACGATCAGGACGCGGGTGAGCAGGCCGTGTGCGAGGCGGTCCCTTCGGCGCCCGGTGCCCGGGGAGCGACTCGTGCGACGGGCGTCAGCCGGTGCTGCCGGAAGCCCGCGAAGCGGCGTCGCTGCCGGCGGGCCGCGGCACGGGCGCCGCCGCGCGCCAGGGCGAAGCCGCGCCGGGGTCCGAGGCGGCGGCGACCGCCTCGGTCACGGCGGTCCGTGCCCGCTGGACCGACCCGCCGGTCAAGGGCGTGGCACTGGTCTCCACCACGGACGTGCCCCTTCCCCCTCCGTGGTGCGCACGGGCACCCGAAGGGCCGGTGATGCCCGCGGCGTCCGGTTCACGACGGGTCGTGGGTGCCCTCCGCGGTGGGGGCGACGGCCCGGGCGCCGCGCCGGGCCGGACGGGTGGGACGGGTGTGCGGGTGACGGCTGCCGGTGGGTCCGCCGGTCACGCGGGCGGCGGCGAGCTTGCCGCTGATGAGGACGGTCGGCACGCCGACGCCGGGGGTGGTGCCGCAGCCCGCCAGCACGACGTTCTCCGGAGCGGACACCAGGTTGCGGGGGCGGAACGGGCCGGTCTGGGCGAAGGTGTGGGAGACCGAGAAGGGGCTGCCCGCCGCATGCCCCTGCGCCGCCCAGTCCAGTGGAGTCACCAGCAGCTCCTCCTGGACACTGTCCGCGAACCCGTCGAGCCCGCGGCGCTCCAGCTCGGTGACCAGGCTGTCGCGATAGCGCGGTCCCAGATCGCGCCACTGCGCGCCGGACGGACCCACATCGGTGTTCGGGCAGGGCGCCAGGACGTAGTGCAGGTGCCTGCCGGGCGGAGCCAGGCCGGGATCGTGCGTGGTCGGCCGGGTGATCAGCAGGGACGGGTCGGTCATCAACCGTCCCGTGCGGGTGAGCTCGTCGAAGGTGCGTTCCCAGGCGGCGCCGAAGGACAGGGTGTGGTGGGCCAGACCGGGCCAGGTGCGGTCGGTCCCGGCGTGGAGCACGACGGCGGACGGTGAGTGACGCAACCGCACCGGACGTTTCGGGGCGCGTCCCAGAAGCCGGTGCGCGGCGGACAGCTCGCACGTCAGCACCACGGCGTCACAGGGAACGCGCTCGCCCGAGGCCAGACGCACGGCACGGACCCGGCCCCCCGACCGTTCCAGCGCGGTCGCCTCGGCCGACCAGCGGAACTCGGCCCCCGCCCGCGCCGCCGCGTCCGCCATCCCGCGCGGCAGCGCGTGCATGCCGCCCTTGGGGAACCAGACGCCGGCCACGGTGTCCATGTAGGCGATCACCGCGTAGGCCGCGAGGGCCCTGGCCGGGGCGACGCCGGCGTACAGGGCCTGGAAGGAGAAGACCCGGCGCAGACGAGGGTCGGCGACGAAGCGGCCGATACGCCGGTCCAGTCGCCCGAATCCGCCCAGCGCCGCCAGCCGGGCCAGGTCCGGGTGCAGCAACTGGAGGGGCGAGTCGAAGTTCGTGTCGATGAAGCGCCGCATCTGGGCCCGGTACAGCCGCTCCAGCCAGTCCCTCAGCCTGCGGTAGCCGGCCGCCTCCGCCGGTCCCGCGAACCGCCTCACCTCGGCCTCCATCGCCTCGCCGTCGGTGTGTACGTCGAGTGAGCTGCCGTCCGCGAAGCAGGCCCGGTAGGCGGGGTGCAGGGCCGTCAGCTCGACGTGGCGGTCCAGGCGGTCGCCCACGGCGGCGAAGGCCTCGTCGGCCAGGTGCGGCATGGTCAGGACCGTGGGTCCCGTGTCGATCTCGTAGCCCCCCAGGCGTACGCGGCCCGCCCGGCCGCCGGGGCCGTCGTCCCGTTCGACGACCGTCACGCGGCGACCGGCACCCAGCAGGTGCAGCGCGCAGGCGAGGCCGGAGAGTCCGGCGCCCACCACGACCACGTGGTCCGTGGGACCCGGAACCGTCCTCACGCGGCCTCCCCGGTGCACCGCGGCGTGATCCCGGACGCCTGTCCGACCAGAACGGCGAACTCCCGCCGCACGAACGGCTCCGCGCCGGTCCGGTCGAGGTGCCGCAGGCTCGTCGCGGCCAGCTCCGCGATCCTCGCTTCGACGACGGCCCGCGCCCCCGTGCGCTCCAGCGCCGCGCGCATCCGGCGCACGGTGTCGTCGGACACGGACGGCGCACCCGGGGCGAGTACGTCCGCGGCGTCCCGGTCACCGGAGGTCTCGGCCAGCCGGGCGCCGACGGCGAGCAGATAGGTGAGCTTGCGCGTGCGGAGGTCGTCGTCGGCCGGCTTGCCCGTCACGGCCGGGTCACCGAAGGCGCCGAGGAGATCGTCGCGCAGCTGGAAGGCGAGGCCCGCGCACCGTCCGGCGCAGCGCAGCGCCTCCAGGACGGCGGCGTCGGCGCCGGCCAGGGACGCGCCCAGCGCCAGTGGCCGCTCCACCGTGTACAGGGCGCTCTTGAGGGTGGCGATGGTCACCGCCTCGTCGACGCCGGACGCGGCGGTGGCCTGGGCGTGGATGTCCCGGTACTGTCCCGCGACCATCTCGGTGCGCATGGCTCGCCACTCACGGAGCAGGTGCGGGCCGTGCGGCGAGCCGAGCGCCGTCTCGGCCAACAGGTCGTCCGCCCAGGCCAGGGCGAGGTCGCCGGCGAGAATCGCCGCGGAGGTCGCGAATGCCGCGGGTGACCCCGCCATGCGGGCGGCCTCGTGCATGCGGGCGAGGTCCACGTGCACCGCCGGTGCGCCGCGACGCAGCGGTGATCCGTCCATCACGTCGTCGTGGACGAGGGCGCAGCCCTGGACGAGTTCGAGGGCCGCACCTGTGCGCAGTACCGGCGTCGCGTCCCCGGTTCCGCCTGCGGCACGCCATCCGCACCACGCGAACGCCGTGCGCAGCCGCTTCCCGCCGCGCAGGACCAACGAGGCGACGCGATCGGCGATGTCACGGGCGAACACCGGGTCCGTGTCACGGGCTCGTCCCAGCGCGTCGTCGAGGACGCGCCCGAGTTCCGCCTCGACGGCCAGGGCCGCGTCGCGGGCCGTGAGCGGACCGTCGATCCGGCCGACCGGTTCGGCCACCGTGGGCCGCAGTCCCAGCATGCACAACCCCTTCTCACTCCCGGCCGTCTGCACAGCGTCGCTTCGGCCGCGTGCCCCTGTACGGATGCGCTGATTCCTGCCCGGTGGGCG
>NZ_JAPSKQ010000024.1 GCF_031181555.1 Streptomyces sp.
CATATCTGGCGTTGACTTTTGGCACGCTGTTGAGTTCTCAAGGAACGGACGCTTCCTTCGTACTCACCCTCTCGGGCTTTCCTCCGGGCGCTTCCCTTCGGTCTTGCGTCTCCGACTCTATCAGATCCTTTCGGACCCGATTCCCTGTCGGCGGGATTTGCCGTCGACCTTCGGCTTTCGCCTGTCGGCCTTTCGACATTCACTACGTTAGCCGATTCCCCCGCTCGATTCATAATCGAACTCTGCGGTTCGGAATTCAGACATGCGGACATGTCGAAACCGAGCCCGCTGAGGGCTGATCGTAAGTAGTGGGTTGGCCGCTTCCGGCTGCAGGCGATCGCCGTACCCGGTTCAAGCGGCTCGGACTACGTTACGCATCCACCAAGATCGAGTCAACTTCGTCGGCGCCTCGGGACATGGGCCCGGTACGGGCTCACGGTCGGGTCGTCGGCGACCCAGAAGCGCCAGGGGTGGACGGCTCCCTCGCCGGAGACTCCGGTGCGCGGACCATTGCGTACCTGGCCGGAGGGCACGGGGGTGCCGGTGAGCATGCGGAGGGGGGTGTCATCGGTGGTGCAGGCGTCCGTGCCGTTGAGGGCGCGATCGACACCCAGGGCCGTGGCCAGGCGGGCCGGGCCTTTGGCCAGTTCCTTGTCGTTGCGGGCCGAGAGTCGACGGGTGCGGGCCAGTTCCGCGCCCTCGACGATCTCGCCGGCGCGCAGCAGGACCGCGCTCGCCCGGCCCTCGGGACCGCACACCAGGTTCATGCAGAACCACATCCCATAGGTGAAGTAGACGTACACATGGCCGGGCGGACCGAACATCACGTCATTGCGGGCCGTGCGACCGCGGTAGGCGTGCGAGCCGGGGTCGTTCGGGCCGTCGTAGGCCTCGACCTCGGTCAGGCGGAGGGCGATCGGACCGTCGGGGGTGGTGCGCACCAGGATCCGGCCGAGGAGGTCGGGAGCGACCTCGAGGACGGGGCGGTCGAAGAACTTCCTGGGCAGGGGCGTACGGTCGGGGGTCGCGATCATGCCGTCCCAGGGTACTGGAGGCGAGCGGTGGCACGGGGTGGTCACCGGGCACCGCGCTTGCCAGGGTGGGGCACGGAACCGGCCACGGCCGGATCGCGTTGTGAGGGATCAAGGGTCCCTTCGCACGAGTCGGTGCAGGACGACGGATCAGGTGTGGCCCACGGGGGTCGCCCGGAGAGGGAGAGACATGGCGTTCAAGAAGCTGCTCGCGAGTCTGGGAGCAGGCGGGGCCTCGGTCGAGACGGTGCTGAACGAGGTCAACGTCGTGCCGGGCGGTGTCGTCCAGGGTGAGGTGCGGATCCAGGGCGGGTCCGTGAACCAGCAGATCGAGGGGCTGTCGGTCGGGCTGCAGGCCAAGGTCGAGGTGGAGAGCGGCGACCAGGAGTACAAGCAGGACATCGAGTTCGCGAAGTCCCGGCTGGGCGGTGCCTTCGAGCTTCAGGCGGGTGCGGTGCACGCGGTGCCGTTCGGCCTGGAGATCCCGTGGGAGACGCCGATCACGATGATCGACGGGCAGGCGCTGCGCGGGATGAACATCGGGGTGACCACCGAGCTGGAGATCGCTCGGGCCGTGGACTCCGGTGACCTGGACCCGATCAACGTGCACCCGCTGCCGGCGCAGAAGGCGATCCTGGACGCGTTCGTCCAGCTGGGCTTCCGGTTCAAGAACGCGGACATGGAGCGCGGTCACATCCGGGGCACCCGGCAGAAGCTGCCGTTCTACCAGGAGATCGAGTTCCTCCCGCCGCAGCAGTACCGGGGGCTGAACCAGGTCGAGCTGAGCTTCGTGGCCGACGAGCGGGCGATGGACGTCGTGCTGGAGATGGACAAGAAGCCGGGTCTGTTCAGCGAGGGCAGCGACACCTTCCGGTCCTTCGAGGTGGGGCTGAACGACTACCAGGGGACCGACTGGACGGCGTACCTCAACCAGTGGCTGTCGGAGGTCGGCAGCAAGCGCAACTGGTTCTAGGCTCGGTTCCCACCGGACGTAAACGATCAGGAGGTACCGAGGTGACCGAGCTCAAGCGGCGGCCGCTCCCCCATGACTTCCATCCGCCCGTGCCGTCGTTCACGGTGACGAGCGAGGACGTCGAAGAGGGGGCGACGCTCGGGGACGCTCAGGTCTACGCGGCCGGCAACACCTCGCCGCATCTGCGGTGGGAGGGTTTCCCGCCGGAGACCAAGAGCTTCGCCGTGACCTGCTACGACCCCGACGCCCCGACGGGCAGCGGGTTCTGGCACTGGGTGGTGTTCGACATCCCGGCCTCGGTGACCGAGCTGCCGGCGGGTGCGGGCAGCGGGAAGTTCGAGGGGCTGCCGGCGGGCGCGGTCCACGCCCGCAACGACTACGGCACCAAGGACTTCGGTGGTGCCGCGCCGCCGCCCGGCGACGGGCCGCACCGGTATGTGTTCACGGTGTACGCCGTGGACCAGGAGAAGCTCGGTCCGGACGCGGACGCGTCTCCCGCCGTGGTGGGCTTCAACCTGCGGTTCCACACGATCGCGCGCGCCCAGCTGATCGGTGAGTACGAGGTTCCCGCCGAGTCCTGAGCGATCCGAGCGTTCACGGAACGTTTGCCCGTCCCTGGTCTTGGAATTGATCAGGGGCGGGCACTTTTGTCACCGGAGGTCGCGGGAGTCGCCTCCCGCTGGAGCAGCGGATATTGCGTTGTCCATCCCGGCGTGCCCGGCCAGAGTTGATCCCAGCCCGCCGAGGGGTGGGCCGGTGCACACGGGAGGTGGGCTGGTATGCGGGACACGCTGGTACTGAACGCGAGCTTCGAGCCGCTGTCGACAGTGACGCTCAACCGAGCCGTCGTTCTTGTGCTCCAGGACAAGGCCGTCGTCGAGCAGGCCCACCCCGAACTGCGGATGCGGGGAGCCGCGGTCGACATACCGGCGCCCCGCGTGATCCGGCTCTGCCGGTACGTGAGGGTGCCGTTCCGAAGACAAGCGCCATGGTCGAGGCGGGGTGTCCTGGTGCGGGACCGGCACAGGTGCGCGTACTGCGGGCGGCGGGCGACGACCGTGGACCACGTGGTGCCGCGGTCGCAGGGTGGTGGGGACACCTGGCTGAACACGGTGGCCTCGTGCGCGGAGGACAACCACCGAAAGGCGAACCGGACTCCGGAGGAGGCGGGGATGCCGCTGCTGCGGCAGCCGTTCGAGCCGACGCCGGCCGACGCGATGCTGCTGGCGCTGGGGCAGGAGGACTTCGACGCGCTGCCGGAGTGGCTGGCTCAGCCCGCGGCCTAGCTCCGGCTCGGACGTCGTGCGACGGGCCCGCTTCCCTCGGGGAAGCGGGCCCGTCGTTCATGTCGGTGTCGGCGTCGGCGTCATGTCAGTCGATGGACGGCTTCTCGCGGCGCTCCTGGGCCGGGACGCTGCCCCCGGAAGCACCGTTGCCGCCCGAACCGCCGCCCATGGCGCCGAAGTTGCCCACGGCGCCGGAGAGGCCCTTGAGCGCGTCGCCGATCTCGCTGGGGACGATCCAGAGCTTGTTGGCGTCGCCCTCGGCGATCTTGGGGAGCATCTGGAGGTACTGGTAGGACAGCAGCTTCTGGTCCGGGTCGCCGGCGTGGATCGCCTCGAAGACCGTGCGGACCGCCTGGGCCTCACCCTCGGCGCGCAGGGCCGCGGCCTTGGCCTCGCCCTCGGCGCGCAGGATCTGGGACTGCTTCTCGCCCTCGGCGCGCAGGATCTCGGACTGCCGGACACCTTCGGCCTGGAGGATGGCGGCGCGCTTGTCGCGGTCGGCGCGCATCTGCTTCTCCATCGAGTCCTGGATGGAGGTGGGCGGTTCGATGGCCTTGAGTTCGACGCGGTTGACGCGGATGCCCCACTTGCCGGTGGCCTCGTCGAGGACGCCGCGCAGGGCCGCGTTGATCTCCTCGCGGGAGGTCAGGGTCCGCTCGAGGTCCATGCCGCCGATGATGTTGCGCAGGGTGGTGACGGTGAGCTGCTCGATCGCCTGGATGTAGCTGGCGACCTCGTAGGTGGCGGCCCGCGCGTCGGTCACCTGGTAGTAGATGACGGTGTCGATGTTGACGACCAGGTTGTCCTGGGTGATCACCGGCTGCGGCGGGAACGGAACGACCTGTTCGCGCAGGTCGATGCGGTTGCGGATGGTGTCGATGAACGGGACGACGATGTTGAGGCCCGCGTTGAGTGTCCGCGTGTAGCGGCCGAAGCGCTCGACGATGGCGGCGCTGGCCTGTGGGATGACTTGGATCGTCTTGATCAGGGCGATGAAGACCAACACCACCAGGATGATCAGGACGATGATGATCGGTTCCATCGTCGGTTCCCCGTCCCCTTCTTCGCCTCGGCGCCTTGGGCAGATCCTATGCCTGTTGAAGATCTTGCTGGTCGAGTCTGACAGACCGCAGCGGAACTCGGGGGTGGTTCGGCTCAGTTGCGTCGTGCGAGGTCACATGACGATGGCCGTGGCTCCCTCGATGTCCACGACGTCCACTTCCTGGCCCGCTTCATAGGCACGGTCGGCGTCGAGGGCGCGCGCCGACCAGACCTCACCGGCCAGCTTGATCCGGCCGCCGGAGCCGTCGACGCGTTCCAGGACGACGGCCTGTCTGCCCTTCAGGGCGTCCACGCCGGTGGCGAATTGGGGCCGCTGCGCGCGATGTCTGCTCGCGATGGGCCGTACGACGGCGATGAGGGCGGTCGAGACGACGGCGAAGACCGCGACCTGGGCGACGGCGCCGCCGCCGAAGATCCCGGAGACCACTGCCGCGGCGACGGCGCCCACCGCGAGCATGCCGAGTTCGGGCATCGCGGTGATCACGAGCCCGATGCCGAGCGCCGCCGCGCCGATCAGCCACCACAGCCATGCGTCGATGTCCACAGGGACATGGTAGGACCGTGCGCCCGGTCACCGACAGGGCGCGATCAGCGCGAAAGGGCCTTGGCGCTCGGCGCCTTGAGCGCCGGAGGGGTTCAGGACAGCGGGAGCCCCTGGGCGGTCCAGCGGTCACCGACCTGTTCGACGACGAGCGGCAGGCCGAAGCAGAGGGAGAGGTTGCGGGAGGTGAGTTCGAGCTCCAGCGGACCGGCGGCGAGGACCTTGCCCTGACGGATCATCAGGACGTGGGTGAAGCCCGGGGCGATCTCCTCGACGTGGTGCGTGACCATGATCATGGAGGGGGCGATCGGGTCGCGGGCGAGACGGCCGAGGCGGCGCACGAGGTCCTCGCGGCCGCCGAGGTCGAGGCCGGCGGCGGGTTCGTCGAGGAGCAGCAGCTCGGGGTCGGCCATCAGGGCGCGGGCGATGAGGGTGCGCTTGCGCTCGCCCTCGGAGAGGGTGCCGAACTTGCGGTCGAGGTACTCGCTCATGCCCAGGCGGTCGAGGAAGGCCCGGGCGCGCTGCTCGTCGACGTCCTCGTACTCCTCCTGCCAGCCGGCGGTCATGCCGTAGGCGGCGGTGAGCACGGTCTGCAGGACGGTCTGGCGCTTGGGGAGCTTGTCGGCCATGGCGATGCCGGCCATGCCGACGCGCGGGCGCAGCTCGAAGACGTCGGTGCCGGGCGTGCCGAGGGTCTCGCCGAGGATGGTGGCGGTGCCCTTGCTGGGGTAGAGGTAGCTGGACGCGACGTTGAGGAGGGTGGTCTTGCCGGCGCCGTTGGGGCCGAGGATGATCCAGCGCTCACCCTCCTTGACCGACCAGGAGACCTGGTCCACCAGAGCCCGGCCCTCGCGAACCACGGATACGTCCTGAAGCTCCAGAACATCGCTCATGAGCGCGTTGTCTCCCCTTGCAGTGTGGCCGGTCTCGGCTGTCGCGTACGCCTGTGCGTCGGTCCGCCGCACCCGTGGGCGCAGCCCTCCATGAAATCTACGCCACCGGCCGGGCCGGGCATTCCATCGGTCCGGTTGTTGGGCCTGTCTAGGCTGGGGGCATGCTCTCGGAACCGCGCTCTGGACGCCTCGCCGCTTGGGGAAATGCCCTTCTTGCCGGATTCGCCTCGCCGGATGACGCCGTGCTCGCCATCGTCGGTGAGGACGCGGTGCACCGGGTGGAGGGGCTGCCGGGTGAGTCCGCGCCCGTGGGGCTCACGCTGGCGCTGGGGCGGCTGCGGACGCTCGGGGTGACCGGACTGCGGGTGGCGCTGCCGGCCCCGGGGCACCCGCTGGGGCTGAGCGGGCCGCCGGAGTTCAACGCGCGGGCGCTGGAGGCGGAGGAGGCGGTGGTCTGCCACGGGGCCGCCTTCGGGCTGGTGCCGGAGGTGCACGAGGCCGGGCCCGAGGGTGATGTGCATGTGGAGGTCGTGTGGCACTGCCTGCCGGTGCGGGAGGCACCGCCCGCCGACGTGCCCTCGCTCGGTGAGGCCGAGCGGGAGCTGGCGGAGGCGCTGAGGGAGGCGACCGAGGCGCTGACGCGACTGGACGTGGCCGGGTCGGGGCCGGTGGCGGAGGCCGCGATCGACGCCTACCGGGCGCGCGTCGAAGGGACGGCGCGAAACGCCTCGGTGGGGGGCGGGCGGGGGCGCGAGGTACTGGCACCGGGGTATCCGCCGCGGGCGGCGCGGGTGCTGGAGCTGGCGCAGCGCGTGGGGACGCTGATCGCGCTGGCGGGTGCCTGCGGGCACGGGGGTGCGGTGAGCGCCTCGGAGATGGCGGCGCGCGGGGAGGCGTTGCGGCCGGTGGAGCGGACGGCTCGGCGGGCGCAGGTGGCGGCGTACAACTCCGTCGTGGAGGAGCGGGAGCGGGGGGTGCGGTGACGTCCCTCGGTCGTGGTGGCCGGCGTTGGCGCCGAGGCGGTGCCGGTCGCGCGCCCGGCGCTGCCGGGGTGCCGCCGGCGGCGGCATACGACCGGCCTCCCGGGTGGGGCCGGGAGGCCGGGTCCTCACCGGTCCGGTGACAGGCGTCAGTCGTTGACGGCCACGTTGCCGAAGGCCGGGTTCAGCAGGCCGATGACGTTCACGCTGTTGCCGGACACGTTGACCGGGACGTCGACCGGGACCTGGACGACGTTGCCGGAGACGACGCCCGGGGAGCCCACGGCCTTGCCGCCGGCGTGCGCGCCCTCGGTGGCGGAGGCCATGCCCGTACCGGCGGCGAGCAGGCCGCCGGCCACCATCGTCACGGCCGCTGCCTTCTTCAGGTTCTTCACTTTCCAAGCCCTCCTTGCGATGACCGCGGCAGGTGCCGCGGCACGCACTGGAGAACGGCGGGCACCCGGGGGAGGATGCGCCATTCGGGGGACATTCCCACGACGGTATGAATCTCTGATCGGAAGGGAACCTTCCACGCGGTCCGGGGCGTCGCGGGTCAGCCGCTCAGGCCGTGGCGTACGGCCCAGAGGGCGGCCTGGGTGCGGTCCGCCAGATCGAGCTTCATCAGGATGTTCGAGACGTGCGTCTTCACGGTCTTCTCGGACAGCACCAGGGCACGGGCGATCTCCCGGTTGGAACGCCCGTCCGCTATCAGGCCGAGCACCTCGCGCTCCCGTTCGGTGAGCGACCCGGCGCGCCCCTGGCCCGCGTTGGTCTCCTCCTGGGACAGCAGGGCACCGGCCACCTCGGCCTGGAGGAGGACGTGGCCGGCGTGCACGGAGCGGATGGCTCCGGCGAGCGCGTCGGGGTCGACGTCCTTGTACACGTATCCGGCGGCGCCCGCGCGCAGGGCCGGGACCACCGTGCGCTGCTCGGTGAAGCTGGTGACGATCAGCACGCGCGCGGGATGGCCCAGTTCGCGGAGCCGGCGCAGCGCGTCCACACCGTCCATGCCCGGCATCTTGACGTCCATGAGGATGACGTCGGGCTGCAACTCCTGCGCGCGGGCCACTCCTTCGGCCCCGTCCGCGGCCTCACCGACGACCTCGATGTCGTCCTGCACCTCGAGGAAGGTGCGCAGGCCCCGGCGTACCACCTGGTGGTCGTCGACCAGCAGCACCTTGATTGCGTCAGCCACCGGGGACCTCCATCTCGATCGTGGTGCCCTTGCCGGGCGCCGATTCCACGGTCATCCTTCCGCCGACCCCGCTCGCCCGGTCCCGCATGGAGACCAGGCCCAGATGGCGTCCCGCGCGGCGGACGGCCTGCGGGTCGAAGCCGCTGCCGTCGTCGGTGACCCGCAGGACGGCTCCGCTGCCGCGGCGGTCCAGGGTGACGTCGACGTGGTCGGCCCCGGAGTGCCGCAGGGCGTTGTGCAGCGCCTCCTGGGCGACGCGCAGCACGGCCTCCTCCTGGGCGGCGGGCAGGGCGCGCACGCCGTGGCCGGCGAAGGTGACGCGCGCGGTGTGGGCGCGGTCGAGGACCTGTATCTGGGTGCGGAGGGTGGCGACGAGGCCGTCCTCGTCGAGGGCCGCGGGGCGCAGCTCGACGACCGCTGCGCGCAGTTCGTCGGCGGCCTCGGCGGCCAGGGCGGCGACCTGCTGGAGTTCGCCCTTCGCCCGGGAGGGGTCCCGGTCCACGAGGCGGGCCGCGGCCTGGGCCGTCAGCCGGAGGGAGAAGAGTTTCTGGCTGACGGCGTCGTGGAGTTCGTGGGCGAGGCGGGAGCGTTCCTCGGCGATGGTCAGCTCGCGGCTGCGTTCGTAGAGCCGGGCGTTGGTGAGGGCGATCGCGGCGTGCTGCGCGAGGATGCCGAGCAGTTCCTCGTCGTCCTGGGTGAAGCCGCAGGTGCCTTCGGGTCTGGGGCACGGGGGGTGTCCCTCCGCGGGACGCAGCTTGTTCGCGAGGAACAGCGCGCCGATGACCTCGTCGCCGTCGCGGATGGGCAGGCCGAGGAAGTCGGCCAGATCGGGGTGGGCGCTCGGCCAGCCCTCGAAGCGGGGGTCCTGGCGCACGTCGGCGAGGCGCTGCGGCCTGGCCTCGTTCAGCATCGCGGCGAGGATGCCGTGCTGGCGCGGGAGGGGGCCGATGGCCTTCCACTGCTCGTCGCTGACGCCGTCGACCACGAACTGGGCGAAGCCGCCGTGGTCGTCGGGCACCCCGAGTGCGGCGTACTGCGCGTCGAGCAGTTCGCGGGCCGAGGCGACGATCGTCTTGAGGACGTCGCGCACCTCGAGGTGCCTGCTCATGGCCAGCAACGCGGAGCTCACCGCGGCGAGGCCGGACCGGGGGCCGTGGCTCATGTCCTCACCGTACCGGCGGGCTGTGACAGCGCGGATCGGACCTGTGACGGCCGTGGTCCGGTCCCCGGTCCTAGGACCAGCGGCCCGGGGAGGGGGACGTAGGGCGAAGGGACCCGGTTGCTGCGTCCGGGGCCCGAGGCGGTGGGGGCGGCCCGGTTCCTAGGTTGAGGGCACGCCGATCCGGCGGAGTCGAGGACGAGAGGGCGGATGTCATGCCGGTTGCGATCATCACGGGGGCCTCGAAGGGACTGGGGCTGGCGCTGGCCGGGGGGCTGGCAGCGCGCGGCTGGGATCTGGTGCTCGACGCGAGAAGCCCGGTCCTGCTCGCGGAGGCGGCCGGCCTGGTGTCGTCGCACGGTACGCGCGTGACCGCCCTGCCCGGGGACGTGACGGACGCCGGGCACCGCGCGGAGCTGGTGGCGGCGGCGGGGCGGCTGGGCGGGGTCGACCTGCTGGTGCACAACGCGAGCGCGCTGGGCGCCGAGCCGCTGGTACGCCTGGAGGAGCTGTCCCTGGACGGGCTGCGGCGGGCGCTGGAGGTGAACCTGGTGGCCGCGCTGGGGCTGGTGCAGGAGTCACTGCCGCTGCTGCGCGCCGCGCGGGCGGGCTCGGTGGTCGTGGTCAGTTCGGACGCCGCCGTCGAGGCGTACGCGACGTGGGGCGGGTACGGGGCCTCCAAGGCGGCCCTGGACCGGCTGGCGGCGGTGCTGGCGGTGGAGGAGCCGGGGCTGCGGGTGTGGGCGGTCGACCCCGGGGACATGGACACGGACCTGTACGCGGCGGCCGTACCGGATGTCGAGGGTCCGCTGCCGGAGCCGGCCAGTGTGGTGCCGGCCTTCCTCCGGCTGCTGGACGAGCGGCCGGTGAGCGGTCGCTACGCGGCTCCGGCGCTGCTGGAGGGAGCGCGGTGAGCCTGACCGTTCGAGTGCCGGAGGAGCTGTCGGCGCGGGTGCCGGTCGAGCAGCGCGGGCCCGGACTCGACCGGGACTCGGTGCGGCTGCTGGTGTCCCGGGGCACGAGGGTGTCGCACCACGCCTTCGTGGAGCTGCCGCGGCTGCTGCGGGCCGGGGACCTGCTGGTGGTGAACACCTCGTCCACGCTGGCGGCGGCCGTCGACGGGTGGATCGGGCACGCACGCGTGGTGGTGCACTTCTCCACGCGCGGTGACGACGGCCGGTGGGCGGTCGAGCTGCGGGATCCCGACGGACGCGGCACCACGCGCGCGCGTGCGGGTGCGCCCGCGGGTACGGAGGTGCGGCTGGTCGGGGGCGCGCGGCTGGTCCTGGAGGCGCCGCTGAGCGCGCACGGGGAGCGGCTGTGGTGGGCACGCGTGTCGCGGGACGTGCTCGGGATCCTGCGGGAGCACGGGCGGGCCGTCCGGTACGCCTACACGGAGCGGGACCAGCCGTTGTCGGCGTACCAGACGGTGTTCGCGCTGCCGTCGCCGGACGGGGCGGGCAGCGCGGAGATGCCGAGCGCGGGGCGGCCGTTCACGGCGCGGACGGTGGTGGAGCTGGTGAGCCGCGGAGTGCAGTTCGCGCCGGTCACGTTGCACGCCGGGGTGGCGTCGGCGGAGGCGCACGAGCCTCCGTACCCGGAGCGGTTCGTGGTGCCGGAGGCGTCGGCCCGGCTGGTCGGCGCGGTGCGGGCGGCCGGCGGCCGGGTGATCGCGGTGGGGACGACGGCCGTGCGGGCGGTGGAGTCGGCGGCCGGAGCGGACGGGGTGGTGCGGGCCAGCGCGGGGTGGACCGGCCTGGTGGTGACGCCGGAGCGCGGCGTGCGGGTGGTGGACGGGCTGCTGACCGGGCTGCACGAGCCGGAGGCCTCGCATCTGCTGATGCTGGAGGCGGTCGCGGGACGGGCGGCGGTCGACCGCGGTTATGAGGAGGCGCTGCGCGGGCGCTACCTGTGGCACGAGTTCGGGGACGTGCACCTCGTACTGCCGGAGGAGTGAAGGGCATCACCCTCACACATTGAATTGCTTCAGCAACTATCAGTGAGGTCCACGGGCGGACGATGTGAGGCCGCACATAGGGCACACATCACGTACGAAGAGGATTAGGAGAGACATACCGACCATATGAGCGGGACAAACAGTCCCCTCTGTCACGATTTACCCCTCCCGATCCACTATCCGACTTCGTACGTCACACCTTTGCCTGGCCATTTTGCGGCCGCTAAGAATGGCTGCCGTCGCTCAGCGCCGCGGGTCCCGCTCGCGGCGTTTTGCCGGAAATATCCCTGTCCCCCACCGGACACTGAGCGACCTCCGCGCTATTCGAAGAGGTCCACTCCGCATGCCGAAGAACTTCCTCACCCGTGGTCATAGTCGTGCTCTGAACCGCCATCACAAGATCGCCGCTGCCGGTGTCGCCGCCCTCGGTGCCGCCGCCATCGGTTTCTCGGCGGTGCCGAGCAACGCGTCGACGACCACCACGAGCGAGGCCGCCGTTCCCGCCGCGAAGGTGGCGTACAGCACCGAGCAGATCAAGGACGTCAAGGCCGGCATCACCGACCAGATGGCCGGCGCCAGCCTGAAGATCGAGAAGATCGAGGCGAAGCTCGAGGCGGAGAAGGCTGCCGCGGCCCAGGCCGCCGCCGAGAAGAAGGCCGCCGTGGCCGCCGCGAAGAAGAAGGCCGAGAAGGCGCGCCAGGCCAAGGAGGCCGCCAGCCGTGCCGCCGAGCGCGCCGAGGTGAAGAAGGCCGCTCCGAAGACCTACAGCAACACCCTGGACGGCTGGATCCGCGAGTCCCTGGCCATCATGAAGAAGCACGGCATCCCGGGCTCCTACGAGGGCATCCACCGCAACATCATGCGGGAGTCCTCGGGCAACCCGAAGGCCATCAACCTGTGGGACATCAACGCCCAGAACGGCATCCCGTCCAAGGGCCTGCTGCAGGTGATCCCGCCGACGTTCGAGGCCTACCACGTCCCGGGCACCCCGAAGAACATCTGGGACCCGGTCGCCAACATCACCGCGGCCTGCAACTACGCGGCCGACCGCTACGGCTCGATGGACAACGTCGACAGCGCGTACTGAGGTCGGCGCGGACCTCTTCTCGCGAACACAGACGCCGAAGGGCGGCACCCTCCTGACGAGGTGCCGCCCTTCGGGGCCGTACGGCGCCGGTTACTTGCGCATGACCTCGGGCTCGTGGCGGCGCAGGAAGCGGGCCACGAAGAAGCCGCAGATCACACCGAGGGCGATCAGGGCGGCCATGTCCATGCCCCAGGTGCCGAGGGTGTGCTCCCACAGCGGGTCGGTGTCGCCGCCCTCCTCCGGCGGGCTGATCCTGTTGAAGTCCAGCGTGGCGCCGGCGGCGGCCACCGCCCAGCGCGACGGCATCAGGAACGAGAACTGGTTGACGCCGACCGTGCCGTTCAGGGCGAACAGGCAGCCGGTGAAGACGACCTGGATGATCGCGAACATCACCAGCAGCGGCATGGTCTTCTCGGCGGTCTTCACCAGCGACGAGATGATCAGGCCGAACATCATCGAGGTGAAGCCCAGCGCCATGATCGGCAGGGAGAGCTCGACCAGCGTGGCGCCGCCGAGGAGCAGGCCCTCCTGCGGGATCTCCCGGCTGGAGAAGCCGATCACGCCGACCATCAGGCCCTGCAGCACGGTGATCATGCCGAGCACGAACACCTTGGACATCAGGTACGCCGAGCGGGACAGGCCGGTGGCGCGCTCCCGCTCGTAGATGACCCGTTCCTTGATCAGCTCGCGCACGGAGTTCGCGGCACCGGCGAAGCAGGCGCCGACCGCGAGGATCAGCAGGACCGTGGTCGCCGTGCCGTTCGGGATGATCCGGCCGGTCTGCGGGTTGGGCGGGTTGGGCAGCAGGCCGCGGTCCGGGTCGATGAGCAGGCTCACCGCGCCGAGGACGGCCGGCAGGATCACCATCAGGGCGAGGAAGCCCTTGTCGGAGGCGATCACCGAGACGTAACGGCGCACCAGCGTGACGAACTGCGACATCCAGCCCTGCGGCTTCGGCGGCCTCATGGCCTGCATCGCCGGGACCTGTACGGGCTGCGGCGCGACGGCGTCGATGTCCGCGGCGTACATCTGGTAGTGCTGCGAGCCCTTCCAGCGGCCCGCCCAGTCGTAGTCGCGGTAGTTCTCGAAGGCGGAGAAGACGTCGGCCCAGGTGTCGTAGCCGAAGAAGTTCAGCGCCTCCTCGGGCGGGCCGAAGTAGGCGACGGATCCGCCGGGCGCCATCACCAGGAGCTTGTCGCACAGCGCCAGCTCGGCCACCGAGTGGGTGACGACGAGCACCGTACGGCCGTCGTCGGCGAGGCCGCGCAGCAGCTGCATGACGTCGCGGTCCATGCCCGGGTCGAGGCCGGAGGTCGGCTCGTCCAGGAAGATCAGCGACGGCTTGGTCAGCAGCTCCAGGGCGACCGACACGCGCTTGCGCTGACCGCCGGAGAGGGAGGTGACCTTCTTGTCCTTGTGGATGTCGAGCTTCAGCTCGCGCAGCACCTCGTCGATGCGGGCCTGGCGCTCGGCGGCCGTGGTGTCGGCCGGGAAGCGGAGCTTGGCCGCGTACGTGAGGGCCTTCTTGACGGTCAGTTCCTTGTGCAGGATGTCGTCCTGCGGGACCAGACCGATGCGCTGACGCAGCTCGGCGAACTGCTTGTACAGGTTCCGGTTGTCGTAGAGGACCTCGCCCTGGTCGGCCGGCCGGTACCCGGTGAGCGCCTTGAGCAGGGTCGACTTGCCGGAGCCGGACGGGCCGATGACCGCGATCAGCGACTTCTCCGGGACGCCGAAGGAGACGTCCTTGAGGATCTGCTTGCCGCCGTCGACCGTGACGGTCAGGTGCCGCGCGGAGAAGGACACCTCACCGGTGTCGACGAACTCCTCGAGCCGGTCGCCGACGATCCGGAACGTCGAGTGGCCGACACCCACGATGTCGGTGGGGCCGAGCAGTTGCGAGCCGCCCTTGGGGATCGGCTGGCCGTTGACGTAGGTGCCGTTGTGCGAGCCCAGGTCGCGGATCTCCATGCGACCGTCGGGCGTCGAGTGGAACTCGGCGTGGTTGCGGGACACCTGGAGGTCGGAGACGACCAGGTCGTTCTCCAGGGCACGGCCGATGCGCATCACGCGGCCGAGCGAGAACTGGTGGAACGTGGTGGGGCTGCGGTCGCCGTAGACCGGCGGCGCCCCCGCGCCACCGCCGGGGCCCTGCTGCTGCGGGATGTGCGGCGCGGACGGCTGCGGTGCCGCGTGCTGCTGCCAGCCTGCCTGCGCGGCGGGCGGCTGCTGCTGCGGTGCCTGCTGGGCCCAGCCCGGATTCGCCCCCTGGGCCGCGTACGGCTGCTGCGGCTGGGCCTGCGGCGCGGCGGCCGGGGTCGCGACGCCGGCGCCGGACAGTGTCACGCGCGGTCCGTCGTTCGCGTTGCCCAGGTTCAGCACCGTGTCGGAGCCGAACTCCAGGTGGTGGATCCGCTGTCCCTGCACGAACGTGCCGTTGGTGCTGCCGTGGTCCTCGATGACCCAACTGCGGCCGTTGAAGCTGATCGTGGCGTGACGCCAGGAGACCCTGGCATCGTCCAGCACCACGTCCCCCTGCGGATCACGTCCGAGGGTGTAGGACCTGGACGGATCGAGCGTCCAGGTCCGTCCGTTTGTTTCCAGTACGAGTTCCGGCACTCCATGCCCCACTGAGTTGTCCCCCGAGTTTCCCCCATCGCAGGGAGTCTAGGGATGTCGAACATCGGGGGGAACTATTTCAGGCTCGGCCCTCTGACCGAAAGTCGGGCCTTGTCACGACCGCGCACCAACGCATCCACCGTCTTCGTCACCGGGGTTGAAATCGGCCCGGAGAGTGGTAAACCACGCGAGGGGGACATGCGCGGCCGCCTCGCCGCGCCGCGGATCGGGGGGTCTGCCCATGGGTGCTGCCACGAGCGCCGGAGCCGCGGAGCACGGTGCGCGCGTGCCGTGGGCGGATGTCGTCATGTCCGCGGTCGCCGCGGTGAGCTGGGCTTTGATCGGGATGGCGGGGACCGCCGCACTCGGGCTGCGCCTGCTGGGCGCGGACGCGGCGGGTTCCCTGGGGCCGATGACCGCGGCGGTGGTGGCTCTGGGCGCGGGCGGTTCGGTCACGCCGTCCGGCGACGTGGCCGCCTTCGGACTGCCGGGGGCGGAGGCCGGCGCGGCCGTCGACATCACGCCACTGGGCGTGAGCCTGGTGGGCGCGCTGCTGCTGTCGTACTTCTTCCTGCGGTCCCTGCGGGCGGCCGGGGTCGTGGTCTCCGGAGCCGAACTCCTGGCGCGCGCGGGCACCGTGGTGACGCTGTTCGCCGCGATGGCGGGCGGGCCGGTCCGGGCCGGGCACGACGTCGTCACCCTCGACGGGGGTTCGCCGGGGCCGGCCGGCCTGCCGGGCGGGGGTGGGTTCGAGGTCCCGGGGCCGGGTGGTCCCGGGGACGCCGAGGGCCTGCTGCCGGACCGGATCGGTGATCTCGTCGGCGCGGAGGCGGAGGTCGGGTTCACCGTCGACACGGCACCGACGCTGCTCGGTGGCCTCGGCTGGTCGGCCGGCGTCCTGCTCGTCGCGCTGCTGGCGTCCCGCCGCACTCCCCTGCCGCGCGGCTGGGACGCCGTGCACCGGGCCGTCCGGCCGGCCGTGTCCGCCCTCGTCACGGTGGGGCTGGTGGCGGTGGCGGCGGGGTACGCCGCGGCGGGGTACGCGGCGATCGGCGACGACCATCCCCGGCGGATCGCCGGAGCGGCGCTGCTGGGGGCGCCGAACGGGGTGTGGCTCGGCCTGCCGATCGGCCTGTTCGTGCCGTGGGACGGGCGGGCGGGCGGAATTCTGCTGGGGGTGCTTCCCGATCCCTTGGACGAGCTCCTGAGGGCGGGCTCCGACCAGGCCGTCACGCTGGGACGGCTGGCCGAGCTCGACGGGCGGGTGTGGCTGCTGGGGGTGGCGGGCGCGTCGGCGATGCTGCTGGCGGGGGTCCTGACGGCGGCGCGGACGCCGGTGGGGCACGCGGCGGCGCGGGCTCCGGGAACGGCCGGCTTCGCGGCGCGGTGTGCCCTGAGGCTGGGCGTCGCGACGGCCCTGACGCTGCCGTTGCTGGTCCGGCTGACGGAGGTGTCCGTGAACGCCTCGCTGTCCGTCCTCGGGTTCGACGCGTTCGGCGCCGGCATCGAGCTGCGCGGGCACCTCGGCGTGGCGTTCCTGCTGGGCGCCGCCTGGGGCGCGGGGGCGGGCGCGGTGGGGGCGCTGCTGGCCCGGGCGAGCGGGGCCGCCGGGCGGCGGGCGGCCCCGCCGGCACGGGGTGACAGGGAGACCGAGGGCGCCGGGGGGGCGCGGCGTGCGGCCCGCGGAGGACTTCGGGGGCCGGGAGCACGGGGTGCGCCCCGCCGCCGCGCGGCCCGGTCCGTACACACCGGGGGCTCCGTACCGGCCACCGGATCCGGGCACCGATCCGTACCTGCGGGTGCTCCGGGGATCACGGGAACCGCAGGGGCCGCGGGAGCCGGGAGCGCCCGAGGGCGCGCGGCCGCCCGGCGGTCCGCCGGCCCCCGGTGACCGTGGCGGGCCCGGTGACGTCTACGGCGCGCCCACGGTGACCGGGCCCGTGACCCCGCCCCGGCACGGGCCCGGGCGGGGTCGCGGGCCGCGGGGCCGGGGCGGGTCGCGGGGCGGAGAGCGGTCCTCGTTGTGGCCGGACGAGGTACCAGCGCCTCCGCCGTCCCCTCCCCCGGCGCCGCGCAAGCCGGAGGACGGCGGGCGCTGATCCGCGAGAGCCGGGCGGAGACGGCGGCACGGGCGGGGACGACGGACGGTGGGCAGCGGCTGCCGGCAGGCGGGGCGCAAGGTCCGGGACGCCTCGGCGGCACCCGGTGTCCGCTGTCCGCCAGGCGGACCTCGGGGGCGCAGGGCACTGGGTGCCGGATACGGTGGGAACACCATGAGCGCATCGCAGACCTCCGACGTCCCCACTCTCCTTGTCAAGATCTTCGGCAAGGACAGGCCGGGCATCACGGCCGGCCTCTTCGACACCCTCGCCGCCTACTCGGTCGACGTGGTCGACATCGAGCAGGTCGTCACCCGCGGCCGCATCGTGCTCTGCGCGCTCGTGACCGAGCCGCCCAAGGGGCTGGAAGGGGATCTGCGGGCGACCGTCCACAGCTGGGCGGAGTCGATGAAGATGCAGGCGGAGATCATCTCGGGCATCGGCGACAACCGTCCTCGCGGGCTCGGCCGTTCCCTGGTCACCGTGCTGGGCCACCCCCTCACCTCGGAGGCGACGGCGGCGATCGCCGCGCGGATCACGAAGGCCGGCGGCAACATCGACCGCATCTTCCGGCTCGCCAAGTACCCGGTGACGGCGGTGGAGTTCGCGGTGTCCGGGGTGGAGACGGAACCGCTGCGCACCGCGCTGGTGACCGACGCGGCCCGGCTCGGGGTCGACATCGCCGTGGTCGCGGCGGGGCTGTACCGGAGGGCACAGCGTCTGGTCGTCATGGACGTGGACTCGACCCTCATCCAGGACGAGGTGATCGAGCTCTTCGCCGCGCACGCCGGCTGTGAGGACAAGGTCGCCGAGGTGACGGCGGCGGCGATGCGCGGGGAGCTGGACTTCGAGCAGTCGCTGCACGCGCGTGTGGCCCTGCTGGAGGGGCTGGACGCCTCCGTGGTGGACAAGGTGCGCAGCGAGGTGCGGCTGACGCCGGGTGCCCGCACCCTGATCCGTACGCTGAAGCGACTCGGCTGCCAGGTGGGCGTGGTCTCCGGCGGGTTCACCCAGGTCACGGACGATCTGAAGGAGCGGCTGGGGCTGGACTTCGCCCAGGCGAACACCCTGGAGATCGTCGACGGGAAGCTGACCGGCCGGGTCACCGGCGAGATCGTGGACCGGGCGGGCAAGGCCCGGCTGCTGCGCCGGTTCGCGGCCGAGGCGGGGGTGCCGCTGTCGCAGACCGTGGCGATCGGTGACGGTGCCAACGACCTGGACATGCTCAACGCGGCCGGTCTCGGGGTCGCCTTCAACGCCAAGCCGGTGGTGCGCCAGGCGGCCCACACCGCGGTGAACTTCCCCTTCCTCGACACGGTCCTGTACCTGCTGGGCATCACCCGTGAAGAGGTCGAGGCGGCCGACACGCTCGACGCGGGCTGAGCCGTCGGAGCCGGGTCACGGCACGGGCAGGGCCCGGCTTCCCCTCGCCCACGGAGTGCCGGGCCCCTGTCGTGCCGGGTGTGTCATTCGGTCGGCGCCCAGTAGTCGAGCAGCGTGGCGACACCGGGCTCCAGTGATTTCCAGGAGCCGGTGAAGGACAGGACCGCGAAGGCGGCGGCCGGGTAGCCGCGGCGGCTCATCCGCTCACGGGCGTCGCCCTCGGCCGCGCCGGCCAGGATGTCGGCGAGTCCCTGGACGCCCGGGTTGTGGCCGACCAGGAGGACGTTCTGCGCGTCGTCGGGGGTTTCGTTGAGCAGGGCGATCAGCTCGCCGGGCGAGGCCTCGTAGATCCGCTCCTCGTAGACGGTTTTCGGTCGCTGCGGAAACTCCTGGACCGCGAGCTTCCAGGTCTCCCGGGTCCGGACCGCGGTGGAGCACAGGGCCAGACCGAAGGCGATGCCGGTATCGGCGAGCTTGCGCCCGGCGACCGCGGCGTCCATGCGACCCCGCTCGGCGAGCGGGCGCTCATGGTCGGAGACCGGGGGCCAGTCGGCTTTCGCATGCCGGAAAAGGACAATCCTGCGGGGTTCTGCGACGCTCATGGGACCCAGCTTCGCATGAAACAGGCCACGGGGCGCAGGGAGTTGACGGCCGCTCCCGGGGTGTTCAGCGGGCCATGAGCTGCTGTGCGCGCTCGACGAGGCGGGTGATCGCGGGCTCCCCCGCGGCCGTGTGGGCGTCGGAGGGGTCCAGGACCAGGGCGAGCAGAGCGACGAAGGCGAGCACGGGCAGGGCGAGGGCCCACCACGGCAGCCTGGTGTCGACGCCCTCCCGGAGGGCCGGGTGGGGCCGGGTGTGCGTGCGCACCGACATGGGAGGCCTCCGTTCTTCGCACCGTCCGTGATCCGCGTCTCGCGGTCACCTCTCGAAAGTACGGATTCCCCGGGCTTCAACCCATCCGGTGATCCACCCACTTGACCCTGAGCCTGGCCCCCTAGGGGATGGGGGGCCAGCACCACCATGGCCGCCCGCCGGAGGGGCGGCGGCGGGGGCCGTCACGGCGCGAGGACGGTCGCGATCACGCCGATGACGATGAAGATGGCGAAGAACGCGCCGAAGACGAGCAGCATCTTCTTCTGGCCGTTCTGCGGATTCGGGTCGAGGACTGGCATACGGCAAGTCTCGCACCCCCCGCCCCCGCGGCGGCCCCCGGGGTCGGAGGGAACGCGCGCCGGCTCCGCCCCGCCGGGCGGGGTCAGCGGGCGGTCGCCTCTTCCTCCACCGTACGGTCGCGGCCCGCCAGGACGCCCACGATCGTCTGCGGGACCATCAGGGCGGCCATCAGCGCGATCGGCAGCTCCCAGCCGCCGCTGTGCTGGTAGAGCACGCCCACCAGGAGCGGCCCCGGGATGGAGATCAGGTAGCCGGTGCTCTGCGCGAAGGCCGACAGCTGGGCCACGCCCGCGCCGGTCCCGGCCCGCATCCCGACCATGGTGAGCGCCAGCGGGAAGGCACAGTTGGCGACGCCCAGCAGCAGCGCCCAGGCCCAGGCGCCGGCGGCCGGTGCGAGGTACAGGCCGGCGTACCCGGCGAGGCCGCTCGCACCCAGCGCGAGCACGATCGGGCCCTGGTGGGGCAGCCGCGCGGCGAGGCGCGGTATGACGAAGGCCAGCGGCACGCCCATCACCATGGTGACCGCGAGCAGCAGTCCGGCCGTGCTCGCGGGCACGCCCGCGTCCCGGAAGATCTGGGGCATCCAGCCCATGGTGATGTAGGCGGCGGTCGCCTGGAGCCCGAAGAAGACGGCCAGCGCCCAGGCGGTACGGCTGCGCGTGATGCGCAGCGCGGGTGCCTCCCCGCGCCCGGGCGCCGCGGGCGCCTCCCCCCGCGCGCGCCCACCGGGTGCCCGCTCGGCCTGCGCCGCTCCCCGTTCCCGCAGGAACGGGATCCACGGCAGCACGGCGGCGGCGGCGAGGGCCGCCCACAGGGCGAGGCCCGACCGCCAGTCACCGCCCACGGCGTCGGTCAGCGGCACGGTCGCCGCGGCCGCCGTGGCGGTGCCCATGGCGAGGGCCATCGAGTACAGGCCGGTCATGGAACCGACCCGGTCGGGGAAGTAGCGCTTGACGATGACCGGCATCAGGACGTTGCTGACGGCGATGCCCATCAGCGCGAGGGCGGTGGCGGCCAGGAAGCCCGCCGTGCCGCCCGCGAACGGACGGATCAGCAGGCCGGCGCCGATGGCCGCCATGCCGGCGCACACCACCGCACCGGGGCCGAAGCGCCGGGCCAGCCGGGGCGCGGTGACGCCGAAGACGGCGAAGCACAGCGGGGGCACCGAGGTGAGCAGCCCGGCCACGCTGCCGCTCATGCCGAGCCCGTCGCGGACCTCCTCGAGCAGCGCGCCCAGGCTGGTGATGGCGGGGCGGAGGTTCAGCGCGGCCAGCACGATGCCGACGACGAGCAGCCGCATGGTCCACGCGCGCGTCGCGGTGCCTCCGGTCTCCGGGGCTCCGGGCGTGGCCGACGTGCCTGCGGTCGTGGACTCGATGGTCCGGGTTTCCTCGCTAGCCATGGGACCCATCATAGAATCATGGGATGATTGGTTGTCCAGGTTGTCCCTGTCGAGGTCGCCGTCCGGCGCCGCTGTCGTGCGAAGGTGGGCCATGCCTTTGAGCCATCCCCGCCGTTCGGCGCTGTCCGAGCAGGTCATCGCCGCACTGCGGGCCCAGATCACCTCGGGCGAGTGGCCGGTCGGCTCGCGCATCCCGACCGAGCCGGAGCTGGTCGAGCAGCTGGGGGTCGCCCGCAACACGGTCCGCGAGGCCGTCCGCGCGCTCGCGCACAACGGGCTGCTGGACATCCGCCAGGGCTCGGGCACGTATGTGGTGGCCACGAGCGAGCTGGCCGGCGTGATGCACCGCCGCTTCGCCGGCGCCGACCCCCGGCACATCGCCGAGCTCCGCTCCACCCTGGAGTCGGCCGCGGCGCGGCTGGCCGCACAGCGGCGCACGGAGAAGGACCTCAAGCAGCTCGACACGCTGCTGCTGCGCCGCGAGGAGGCGTGGGAGACGGGCGAGGCGGAGGCGTTCGTGGCGGCGGACGCGACGTTCCACCTGGCCGTCGTGGCCGCCTCGCACAACGACGTGATGACCGCGATGTACGCGGATCTGAGCGAGGTGCTGCGGGACTGGCTGCGCGAGGACGTGGGCCGGGAGCTGACCCCGGAGACGCACATGGACCACGGGCGGCTGGTGGACGCGATCCGCGCGGGTGACGGGGCGACGGCGGCCGAGGAGGCCGCCGCCTATCCGTTCCTGTGCCGTCCGGGGCGGTTCGGCCCGTCCACCGGTGACCGACGGCCCGCCGGTGAGTGATTCAGTCCGCCCTGCGGTGGCTGACCCACGCCGAGCGGACCTCCTTCCAGCAGCGCCCGGTCAGCTCCACGGTCTCCGCGGGCCCGGCGGCCACCGGGGAACCGTCGCTGTCGAGATCCCACCAGCGGACGCATTCGACGTGCAGGCTGACGTGATCGGTGTCCGGATAGGGGTTGTGGCAGTACGCGGTCACGTGGGAACCGTCGACCCGGATCCGGCAGGCGGCGCCGAACGGATCGCCGGACGGCGTCTCGGCGGGGTGCACGCGCGCGTGCGCCCTCGCCTCGTACGGCAGGGCGAGCACGAAGGCGACGGCGACGGTCGCTGAGGCCAGGCGGGACAAACGCACAAGGGGACCTCCTCGGCCGTGCTGGGGAGGGGATCGCGCGACGGACGCGCTCCTCCACGATGCCCTGCCGACGTCCCGTCCCGCCCGCACTGCTGAGCCGAACGGGTGACGCGCCCGGACCCGCCGAGGGCCCGCGCCCTCCCGGGACGCGGGCCCTCGCGAGGCGCTCGGTCAGGCACCGACCGCGTGCAGACCGCCGTCGACGTGGACGATCTCGCCCGTGGTCTTCGGGAACCAGTCGCTCAGCAGGGCGACGACACCGCGGCCGGCCGGCTCCGGGTCCTTCAGGTCCCACTCCAGCGGGGCGCGGGTGTCCCAGACGGAGGCCAGCTCGCTGAAGCCGGGGATGGACTTGGCGGCCATGGAGCCGAGGGGGCCCGCCGAGATCAGGTTGCAGCGGATGTTCTGCTTGCCCAGGTCGCGGGCCATGTAACGGTTGGTCGCCTCCAGGGCGGCCTTGGCGGGGCCCATCCAGTCGTACTGCGGCCAGGCGTACTGCGCGTCGAAGGTGAGGCCGACGACGGAGCCGCCGTTCTGCATCAGCGGCAGGCAGGCCATGGTCAGCGACTTCAGGGAGAACGCCGAGACGTGCATGGCCGTGGCGACCGACTCGAACGGCGTGTTGAGGAAGTTGCCGCCGAGCGCGTCCTGCGGCGCGAAGCCGATGGAGTGCACGACGCCGTCGAGACCGCCGAGCTCCTCGCCGACGAGGTCGGCCAGGCGGCCGAGGTGCTCGTCGTTGGTGACGTCGAGCTCGATGACCTTGGCGGGCTTGGGCAGCTTCTTGGCGATGCGCTCGGTCAGGGTGGGGCGCGGGAACGCGGTCAGGATGACCTCGGCGCCCTGCTCCTGGGCCAGCTTCGCGGTGTGGAAGGCGATGGAGGCCTCCGTCAGCACACCGGTGATCAGGACGCGCTTGCCCTCGAGAATTCCGCTCATGGTGATCAGTGACCCATTCCCAGTCCGCCGTCAACGGGGATGACGGCTCCAGTGATGTACGAGGCGTCGTCCGAGGCGAGGAACCGCACCGCCGCGGCGATCTCCTCCGGCTGCGCGTACCGGCCGAGCGGCACCTGCGACACGATGTTCGCGCGCTGCTCGTCGGTGAGCGCCTTGGTCATGTCGGTGTCGACGAAGCCGGGCGCGACGACGTTGAAGGTGATGTTGCGCGAGCCCAGCTCACGGGCGAGGGAGCGCGCGAAGCCGACCAGGGCGGCCTTGGAGGCGGCGTAGTTCGCCTGCCCCGCGGAGCCGAGCAGCCCGACCACCGAGGAGATCAGCACGACACGGCCCTTCTTGGCGCGCAGCATGCCGCGGTTGGCGCGCTTGACGACCCGGAAGGCGCCGGTGAGGTTGGTGTCGACGACCGAGGTGAAGTCCTCCTCGGACATGCGCATCAGGAGCTGGTCCTTGGTGACGCCGGCGTTGGCCACGAGGACCTCGACGGGGCCGTGCGCCTCCTCGATCTCCTTGTAGGCCTGCTCCACCTGCTCGGTGTCGGTGATGTCGCACTTGACGGCGAGGAAGCCGGCCGGCGGCTCTCCCGAGCGGTAGGTGACGGCGACCTTGTCGCCGGCGTCGGCGAACGCGCGGGCGATGGCGAGGCCGATGCCCCGGTTTCCTCCGGTGACGAGAACCGAGCGGCTCAACGGATCACCCTTTCGATAGCGGTTTCGTTCTCCGCCCGAACACCCGGACGACAGGCGACGATGACAGGCGGCTACTCCGAAAACCTATCGGTCCGGGTCCGCCGGAGGACATTCGGGCACCGACAGTGGCCGACGGGCCGCTCTGTCGGATCCCTACAGTCACGCGCCCGCCGGCACCGCCGGTCCCCGGGGCTCCCGGGGACCGGGAACGCCGGTGTGCGGATTTTCCGGAGAGCGCGGGCTGTGCGGCATGATTCACTGCCCGTGACGGTCACCCCGGCACGCACCCCGAAGGGAAACCACACCGTGCCCCATGAAGTCGATCAGTCGTTCCTGGCACTGCCGCTGAGGGCCCTCGCCGACGCCGCGCTGGCACGCGCGCGTGCGCTCGGGGCGGAGCACGCGGACTTCCGCCTGGAGCGGGTGCGCAGTGCGTCCTGGCGGTTCCGGGACGCCAAGCCGGCCGGGTCGTCGGACACCACCGACCTCGGGTACGCGGTGCGCGTGGTGCACGGCGGGACGTGGGGGTTCGCGTCCGGTGTGGACCTGACCCTCGACGCCGCCGCCAGGGTCGCCTCGCAGGCCGTGGCGATGGCGAAGCTGTCCGCCCAGGTGATCCGGGCGGCCGGGTCGGACGAGAGGGTGGAGCTGGCCGACGAGCCGGTGCACGCCGACCGGACCTGGGTGTCGTCGTACGAGATCGATCCGTTCACCGTGCCCGACGAGGAGAAGGCCGGGCTGCTGGCCGAGTGGAGCGCGCGACTGCTGGCGGCGGACGGGGTGGACCATGTCGACGCCTCGCTGCTCACCGTGCACGAGAACAAGTTCTACGCCGACACCGCCGGGACCGTGACCACGCAGCAGCGGGTGCGGCTGCACCCGGTGTTCACGGCCGTGTCGGTGGACGGGTCGAGCGGCGAGTTCGACTCCATGCGGACCCTCGCACCGCCCGTCGGCCGTGGCTGGGAGTACCTGCGGGGCACCGGCTGGGACTGGGACGACGAGCTGGGGCGGATCCCGGAGCTGCTCGCCGAGAAGATGCGGGCGCCGAGCGTGGAGCCGGGACTGTACGACCTGGTCGTCGACCCGTCCAACCTGTGGCTGACCATCCACGAGTCCATCGGGCACGCCACCGAGCTGGACCGCGCGCTCGGCTACGAGGCGGCCTACGCCGGGACCTCGTTCGCCACCTTCGACCTGCTCGGGAAGCTGCGCTACGGCTCGGAGCTGATGAACGTCACCGGCGACCGCACCGCCGAGCACGGCCTGGCGACCGTCGGCTACGACGACGAGGGGGTCGAGGCGCAGTCCTGGGACCTGGTGAAGGACGGCGTCCTGGTCGGCTACCAGCTGGACCGCCGGATCGCGAAGCTCACCGGGTTCGAGCGGTCCAACGGGTGCGCCTACGCGGACTCCCCCGGACACGTGCCCGTGCAGCGCATGGCCAACGTGTCGCTGCGGCCGGATCCCGCGGGGATGTCGACGGAGGATCTGATCGGGGGCGTGGACCGGGGCATCTACGTCGTCGGTGACCGGTCGTGGAGCATCGACATGCAGCGCTACAACTTCCAGTTCACCGGGCAGCGCTTCTACCGGATCGAGAACGGGCGGCTCGCGGGGCAGCTGCGGGACGTCGCCTACCAGGCGACCACCACCGACTTCTGGGGCTCCATGGCCGCCGTCGGCGGTCCGCAGACGTACGTCCTGGGCGGTGCCTTCAACTGCGGCAAGGCCCAGCCGGGGCAGGTGGCGGCGGTCTCGCACGGCTGTCCGTCCGCCCTGTTCAAGGGAGTCAACATTCTGAACACCACGCAGGAGGCGGGTCGATGAGCGCGCGTATCACCAAGCCGCACGAGATCGTCGAGCGCGCTCTGGAGCTGTCCCGGGCCGACGGCTGTGTCGTGATCGCCGACGAGCACTCGACCGCCAACCTGCGCTGGGCGGGCAACGCGCTGACCACGAACGGCGTCACGCGCGGGCGCACGCTCACCGTCATCGCCACGGTGGACGGCGCTCGGGGCACCGCCTCCGGGGTCGTGTCCCGGTCCGCGGTGACCGCGGACGAGCTGGAGCCGCTGGTGCGGGCCGCCGAGGCCGCCGCGCGGGGCGCCGGACCGGCCGAGGACGCTCAGCCGCTGGTCACGGGGGTCACCGGGTCCCCCGGGTTCACCGAGGCGCCCGCGGAGACCTCGTCCGCCGTGTTCGCCGACTTCGCGCCGGCGCTCGGCGAGGCGTTCGCACGCGCGCGTGCGGGCGGGCGGGAGCTGTACGGCTTCGCCAACCACGAGCTGGTCTCCAGCTACCTGGGGACGTCGACGGGACTGCGGCTGCGACACGACCAGCCGAACGGGACGCTGGAGCTGAACGCCAAGTCGCCGGACCGTACGCGCTCGGCGTGGGCGGGCCGGGCCACGCGGGACTTCAAGGACGTGGACCCGGCGGCGCTCGACGCCGAGCTGGCCGTACGGCTGGGCTGGGCCGAGCGGCGCCTGGAGCTGCCCGCGGGCCGGTACGAGACGCTGCTGCCGCCGACCGCCGTGGCGGACCTGCTGATCTACCAGATGTGGTCGGCCTCGGGCCGGGACGCGGCCGAGGGCCGCACGGTGTTCTCCAAGCCGGGCGGCGGCACCCGGATCGGCGAGAGGCTGACCGAGCTGCCGCTGAGCCTGCGCAGCGATCCGAACGAGCCGGGTCTGGAGTCGGCGCCCTTCGTGATCGCGCACTCCTCCGGCGGCGACCAGTCGGTGTTCGACAACGGGCTGCCGCTGACGGCCACGGAGTGGATCCGCGAGGGCGAGCTGACGCACCTGACCACCAGCCGGCACAGCGCGGGCCTGACCGGGCTGCCCGTGGCACCGGGGATCGACAACCTGGTCCTCGACGGCGGCTCGGACCGCTCCCTGGAGGAGATGGTCGCGGCGACCGGGCGCGGGCTGCTGCTGACCTGCCTGTGGTACATCCGCGAGGTCGACCCGGCGACGCTGCTGCTGACCGGTCTCACCCGGGACGGCGTCTACCTCGTCGAGAACGGCGAGGTGACCGGCGAGGTCAACAACTTCCGGTTCAACGAGTCGCCGGTGGACCTGCTGGGCCGGGCCTCCGAGGCGGGGCGTACGGAGAAGACGCTGCCCCGGGAGTGGGGGGACTGGTTCACCAGGGCGGCGATGCCTGCGCTGCGGGTCCCCGATTTCAACATGAGCTCCGTCAGCCAGGGCGTATAACCTCGTAGGCGTTCGCAGTCGGCTGTCACCCGACCGGCCGAAGATCATCAAGGAGACACGAGAACCGTGACGGACATCGTCGACGAGCTGAAGTGGCGCGGGCTGTTCGCCCAGTCCACTGACGAGGACGCTTTGCGCAAGGCGCTCGCGGACGGTCCCGTCACGTTCTATTGCGGCTTCGACCCGACCGCGCCGTCGCTGCACGTGGGGCACCTGGTGCAGGTGCTCACCCTGCGCCGGCTCCAGCAGGCCGGTCACCGGCCGCTGGCGCTGGTCGGCGGCGCCACGGGCCAGATCGGCGACCCCCGCCCGACCGCGGAGCGCACGCTGAACCCGCCGGAGACCGTCGCCGGCTGGGTCGAGCGGCTGCGCCGCCAGATCGAGCCGTTCCTGTCCTTCGAGGGCGAGAACGCGGCCACGATGGTCAACAACCTCGACTGGACGCAGAACCTCTCCGCCATCGAGTTCCTGCGGGACATCGGCAAGCACTTCCGCGTCAACAAGATGCTGACCAAGGACTCCGTCGCCCGGCGCCTGGAGTCCTCCGAGGGCATCAGCTACACGGAGTTCAGCTACCAGCTGCTGCAGGCCATGGACTTCCTCCAGCTGTACCGGAGGTACGGCTGCACGATGCAGCAGGGCGGCAGCGACCAGTGGGGCAACCTCACGGCGGGGCTGGACCTGCTCCACCGGCTGGAGCCGGACGCCACCGTCCACGCCTACGCGACGCCGCTGATGACGAAGGCGGACGGCACCAAGTTCGGCAAGACCGAGGGCGGCGCCGTCTGGCTCGACCCGGAGATGACGACGCCGTACGCGTTCTACCAGTTCTGGCTGAACACGGACGACCGGGACATCTCGCGCTACATGCGCATCCTGTCCTTCCGGTCCCGTGCGGAGCTGGAGGAGCTGGAGCGGCAGACGGAGGAGCGGCCGCAGGCCCGGGCCGCGCAGCGCGCCCTGGCGGAGGAGCTGACGACGCTGGTGCACGGCGCCGACCAGACGGCCGCCGTGATCGCCGCGTCCAAGGCCCTCTTCGGCCAGGGCGAGCTGGCGGACCTGGACGACCGGACGCTGGCGGCGGCCCTCTCCGAGGTGCCGCACATCCGGGTGTCCGAGCTCGGCCCGGTCGTCGACCTGTTCGCCGAGGTCGGTCTGGTGGCGAGCAAGTCGGCCGCGCGGCGCACGGTGAAGGAGGGCGGTGCCTACGTGAACAACGCCAAGGTCACCGCCGAGGACGCCGTGCCCGTGACGGAGGACCTGCTGCACGGGCGCTGGCTGGTGCTGCGCCGGGGCAAGAAGAACCTGGCGGCGGTGGAGGTCACGGCCGGCTGAGACCGGCGCGGGCGGACGGCCTCGGTCCGCGGGCCCGCGAGGGGCGGTTTCCGGTGGGTGACGGAGGCCGCCCCCTCGTCGTGCGCCCGCCGCCCGGTGCGTGGTCGCCGTACCGCGAGGCGGTCAGACCCGCTGCCGCCCTCTGCGCTGCATCGCGTTGTACAGCATGTCGACGAAGAAGACGATGACGATCGCCGCCACCACCTGGAAGACGTGCCGGCTCCAGTCGATGCCGCGCGTCTCGTCCACGCCGAAGCCCCGCGCCACGGCGTTGCCCGCGATGGCACCGAGGATGCCGCAGATGGTGCTCAGCCACAGAGGGATGTGCTGTTTGCCCGGGATCACCGCCTTGGCGATCAGGCCGAGCACGAATCCCACGATGATCGCCCACAACCAGCCCATGGCTGCCTCCTCGTACGACGTGACGTGAGCATTACGGCCAGTGTCGGCCGAGCGGCGGTACGCCGCATGTCGGGTGGTGCCGTACGCGCTGCGGCGCAGGCCGGGCGGACGGGTACGGGACGACCCGGCCTCGTGGCCCGCGCGCACGCGGCGTACCGTGGACCTGTCCGGGCCCGGTGTCCCCGACCGGCCACGGGACGGTCAGGGCCGGGAAGAGTCCGATGCGGGCGGATGGTGGAATGTGATGCGGAAGCAGCATGGCGGCGGCAGCGTCCAGGTGTTCCGGATCACCGGCGCCCGGGCGGGCCTCCAGGAGGACGTGCGCGGGCGGCAGCGCCGCTACGTGATCTCGATGGCCGTCCGTACGATCTCGGTCATCCTCGCGGCGACGCTCTGGAACGTGGAACGGCATGTGGCGATCGTGGCGCTGGTTCTGGGAGCGGTGCTGCCGTACATCGCGGTGGTGATCGCCAACGCGGGACGCGAGAACGCGCCGTCGCTGCCGTCGACCTTCGTGACGACGCCGATGAAGCCGATGATCGCACCCCCGCGGCCGCATGACGGTGACGCGGAACCGGGCGCGGAGGACGTGGCGTCCGGGCCCGCACCGGGCGCACGAACGGAGCGGCCCGAGCGGTCGTGAGGGCCGGGCGGGAGGACCGGGCGTGACGGGAAACGGCGCCGGGCGAAAGACACTTCCCCGCCAAGCTCAAGAAAAGCTCAGATCAATCATGTTGTTCCGGTGCCGGGGGCGGGGTGACCCGTGACATACTTCGTACGCGCTCCGCATCCCCCGTCGGAGCGACGGACCGACGCCGGGCAGCTCCCCCCGTGGCTGCTCGGCGTCGCCTTTTCCCCGTGTTCTCCCCGTGCCCGCACACCGGGGCGACCGGGTTAGGGTCGGCGGTGTGATGGTCCCTGATCCCGAGACGCCGATCTGTTCCGCCAAGGGCTGCCGCTCCGCCGCCGTGTGGGTGCTCGCCTGGAACAACCCGAAGATCCACACGCCGGAGCGCCGCAAGACGTGGCTGGCGTGCGAGGAACACCGCGAGCACCTGTCGCAGTTCCTCGGGGTGCGCGGGTTCCTCAAGGACGTCGTGCGGTTCGAGGACTGGCGGGCGCCCGAGGGGGCGTAGTCCCTCAGCCGCCGATCGCGGACATGGGCCGGTCGGGCTGAACGAAGTCCGGGTCGTCCAGGCCCGCGCCCGCCTTCTTGCCCCACATGGCCAGCTTCCAGACCCGGGCGATCTCCTCGTCGGGGGCGCCGGAGCGCAGGGCGGCGCGCAGGTCCGTCTCCTCGGTCGCGAACAGGCAGGTGCGGATCTGTCCGTCGGCCGTGAGGCGGGTGCGGTCGCAGGCCCGGCAGAAGGGGCGGGTGACGGAGGCGATGACGCCGACGCGGTGGGGGCCGCCGTCGACCAGCCAGCGCTCGGCCGGTGCCGAGCCGCGCGCGTCGTCGCCCTCGGCGGTCAGCTCGAAGCGGGTGCGCAGGGAGGCGAGGATGTCACCCGCGGTGATCATGCCGTCGCGCTTCCAGCCGTGCTGGGCGTCCAGGGGCATCTGCTCGATGAAGCGCAGCTCGTAGTCGTGTTCCACGGCCCAGGCCAGCAGGTCGGGGGCCTCGTCGTCGTTGAGCCCCGGCATCAGGACCGAGTTGACCTTCACCGGGGTCAGTCCGGCCTCGCGGGCGGCGGACAGGCCGTCGAGGACGTCCTGGTGGCGGTTGCGGCGGGTGAGGGCTTTGAAGACGTCCGGGCGCAGGGTGTCGAGGGAGACGTTGACCCGATCCAGGCCCGCCTCCTTCAGGGCGGGCGCGGTGCGCTTCAGACCGATGCCGTTGGTGGTCAGCGACATCTGCGGGCGGGGTTCGAGGGCGGCGACGCGCTCGACGATGCCGACCAGGCCGGGACGGAGCAGGGGCTCGCCGCCGGTGAAGCGGACCTCCTCGATGCCGAGGGAGGTGACGGCGATGCCGATGAGGCGCACGATCTCGTCGTCCGTGAGCAGGTCCGGCTTGGCCAGCCACTGCAGGCCCTCCTCGGGCATGCAGTAGGTGCACCGCAGGTTGCACCGGTCGGTCAGCGAGACCCTCAGGTCGGTGGCCACTCGGCCGTAGGTGTCGATGAGCACGCGGGCCCCCTCCCTCGACGCGGATCACTCCTGTCCGATGTCTGCGAGCCTACGTGACGCCACCGACAACCCACAGCGATCCGATGCGACGAGATGCCGGACGGCCGCGTCGTAGGGACCTACAGGGGTCCCTGCGACGCGGCCGTCCGGGGCGGGTGGATCAGTGGGCGCCGGTGCCGGTCAGGGACCGGACCTCCAGCTCCGCGTACTTCTTGGCGTCGGGCTCCTCCTTGGACAGGACGGTGCCGAGCCAGCCCATCAGGAAGCCGAACGGGATGGAGATGATGCCCGGGTTCTTCAGCGGGAACCAGGCGAAGTCGACGTCCGGGAACATCGCCTTGGGGTCACCGGAGACCACGGGCGAGAACAGCACCAGGCCGACGGCGACGATGAGACCGCCGTAGATCGACCACAGCGCGCCCTGGGTGGTGAAGCGCTTCCAGAACAGGCTGTAGAGGATGGTCGGCAGGTTGGCGGACGCGGCGACCGCGAAGGCGAGGGCGACCAGGCCGGCCACGTTGAGGTCGCGGGCGAGGGCGCCGAGGGCGATGGAGACGACGCCGATGAAGACGGTCGCCCAGCGGGCCGCCCGCATCTCCTCCTTCTCGGTGGCCTTCCCCTTGCGGATGACGTTGGCGTAGATGTCGTGCGCGAAGGAGGACGACGAGGCGAGGGTGAGTCCGGCGACCACGGCGAGGATCGTCGCGAAGGCGACCGCCGAGATGGTGGCGAGCAGGATCGCGCCCCAGGCGGAGTCGACGCCGCCCAGATGCAGGGCGAGCAGCGGGGCGGCCGTGTTGCCGGACGGGTTGGACGCGATGATCTCGTCCTGGGAGATCAGCGCGGCGGCTCCGAAGCCGAGCGCGATGGTCATCAGGTAGAAGCCGCCGATGATGCCGATGGCCCAGTTCACGGACTTACGGGCGGCCTTGGCGTTGGGCACCGTGTAGAAGCGGATGAGGATGTGCGGCAGGCCGGCGGTGCCGAGCACCAGGGCGATGCCGAGGGAGATGAAGTCCAGCTTGGAGGTGCCGGTCGCGCCGTACTGGAGGCCGGGCTCCAGGAAGGCCGCGCCCTTGCCGCTGTTCTCGGCGGCCTCGCCCAGCAGGTCGGAGATGTTGAAGTTGAACTTCAGCAGCACCAGGAAGGTGATCAGGAGGGTGCCGCCGATGAGCAGCACGGCCTTGACCATCTGGACCCAGGTGGTGCCCTTCATGCCGCCGATGGAGACGTACACGATCATCAGGATGCCGACGAGGGCGACGATGAGGATCTTGCCGGCGTCGGAGGTGATGCCGAGCAGCAGCGAGACGAGGACGCCCGCACCCGCCATCTGGGCCAGCAGGTAGAAGATCGACACGACGATGGTGGAGGTGCCGGCCGCGGTGCGCACGGGGCGCTGGCGCATGCGGTAGGCGAGGACGTCGCCCATGGTGTAGCGGCCGGAGTTGCGCAGTGGCTCGGCGACCAGGAGCAGCGCCACGAGCCAGGCGACCAGGAAGCCGATGGAGTAGAGGAAGCCGTCGTAGCCGAAGAGGGCGATGGCGCCCGCGATGCCGAGGAAGGAAGCGGCCGACATGTAGTCGCCGGAGACCGCCAGTCCGTTCTGGAAGGCGCTGAACTGGCGCCCGCCCGCGTAGAAGTCGGCGGCGTCCTTGGTCTGGCGGCCGGCCCAGACGGTGATGCCGAGGGTCGCGACGACGAACAGCGCGAACAGCGTGATGATGAGCCCGCGGTGCTCGCTGGCCTCGTTCGCGGCGAGCTGGACATGGGTGATCGCGGGGCTCATGCGCCGCCCTCCATACGGGTCTTGATGGCCTCGGCCTTGGGGTCGAGCTTGGCGGCGGCGTGCCGGGAGTACCACCAGGCGATGAGGAAGGTGGTGACGAACTGCAGGACGCCGAAGACGAAGGCGACGTTGATGTTGCCGAACAGCTTGTTGCCCATGAAGTCGCCCGCGTAGTTGGAGAGCAGGACGTACAGCAGGTACCAGGCGATGAAGGCGACGGTCAGCGGGAAGGCGAAGGAGCGGTAGGAGCGGCGCAGTTCACCGAACTCAGCGCTCTCCTGCACCTCGGTGAACTCCTCGGGAGTGGGGAGTTTGTGTTGCTCTGTCGAGGGGGGCGGTGCTTCGGCGGCCACGGAGTCTCCTCGCGTAGTGGTGCGGTCGGACGGGGACGGAAGCCGAGTGTCCTCGCGCTTCCTGCACAAGGTCACGGCGCCACGCGAGGACCGGTTCAACCGTGTCCGCTTCTTTCCGCGGGACGTCGCGCGGCACGCCGCCGGGGACGTCGTACGGGACACCGCGCGGGACCTCTGTGGGACATCCGGGGCCTCCTCTGTGAAGTCCTTCCGGGAAAACGTTGCTGGCCAGCAACATCGCGGGATAGCTTCACCCTGCACTACCCGTCATGTACCTGCCCGAGCACCACCTGTGCCTCGGGCCGGTTTTGTTTCCGGATGATGTGGAGATCCCATGGCTCATCTGCGTTCCAGACGCCGGCTCGCCCTCGCCGTGCCCGTCGTGCTGTCCCTGACCGCCTCGCTCGGCTTCCTGCCGGCGGCGGCCTCGGCGGCCCCGCAGACGGCGCCGGCGGCCGAGCGGGCGACGGACGCGCCCACCCTGGCGTATGTCGTCAACACCAAGGTGGACCGCCGCACGATCGCGTCGGTGGAGAAGGCGATCGCCGCGGCCGGCGGAACCGTCGTGGTCACGTACGACAGGATCGGCGTGATCGTCGTGCACTCGGCGAACCCGGACTTCGGCAAGGAGATGCGCGAGGTGCGCGGCGTCCAGTCCGCCGGCGCCACCCGCACCGCGCCGCTGACCCGCGCCGGCACGACGGACGAGGGCGCCGCCGACTACGTGACGGCCGCCGAGGCCGCGCGGACGAAGGCCGCCTCCGCCGGGACCCCCGGCAGCGAGCCGCTCGAGGCCGACCAGTGGGACCTGCGGGCGATCGGCGCCGACAGGGCCGCGAAGATCAACCCGGGCAGCAGCAAGGTGACCGTCGCCGTGATCGACACCGGCGTCGACGACACCCACCCGGACCTCGCCCCGAACTTCTCCGCGTCCCAGTCGGCGAACTGCGTGGGCGGCAAGGCCGACACGAGCGAGGGCGCCTGGCGTCCGTACACCGCCGACGACTACCACGGCACGCACGTCGCCGGTGAGATCGCCGCGGCCCGCAACGGCATCGGTGTCGCGGGCGTCGCCCCCGGCGTCAAGGTCTCCGGCATCAAGGTGAGCGACCCGGACAACGGCCTCTTCTACCCGGAGAACGTCGTCTGCGCCTTCGTGTTCGCCGCCGACCACGGCGTCGAGATCACGAACAACAGCTACTACGTGGACCCGTGGCTGTACAACTGCATGGACGACCCCGACCAGAAGGCGATCGTCGACGCGGTCAACCGCGCCCAGCTGTACGCCCAGCGCAAGGGCACCCTGCACCTGGCCTCGGCCGGCAACTCCAACCACGACCTGGCCTCCGACGCGATCGTCGACGACTCCAGCCCGGACGACTCCACGCCGGTGACGCGGACCATCGACCCGAGCGAGTGCCTCGACGTGCCGACCCAGCTGCCGGGCATCGTCACGGTCAGCGCGACGGGCGTCCACAACCTCAAGTCGTACTACTCCACGTACGGCAAGGGCGTCGTCGACGTCGCGGCGCCGGGCGGCGACCGCCGCTACCAGCTGCCGGACACGCCGTCGAAGGACGGGCGCATCCTGTCCACCATGCCGAACGGCGCGTACGCCTTCCTGCAGGGCACCTCGATGGCCTCGCCGCACGCCGCCGGTGTGGCCGCGCTGCTGAAGTCCAAGCACCCGTGGGCGTCCCCGGCCCAGTTGCAGGCGCTGCTGAAGGCGCAGGCGGACAACCCGGGCTGCCCGGAGTCCTACGACCAGGACGGTGACGGCACGCAGGACGCGACGTGCGAGGGCGGCAGCCGGGTCAACGGCTTCTACGGCTTCGGCATCGTCAACGCGCTGCGCGCCGTCAAGTGAGCCCCGGAGCACCGCGCTTCGGCCCCGTCCGCCCGCATTCGTGAACGAACTGGAGACCCCATGACTGCGTCTCACCCGCGTCACCGCCGCGCGCTCGTGATCCCGGCCGGGATGGCCGTGGCCACGGCGCTCGCGTTCCTGCCGAACACCGCGGCCACGGCCGCGCCGGCCGCCGACGAGGCGGCCGTGACCTCCGCCGAGGCGACCCCGCTCAGCTACGTCGTCAACGTCCGTGGCGGTCACGGCACGTCGGCGCACGTGAAGAAGGCGATCGGCAGGGCCGGCGGCACCATCGTGACGTCGTACGACAAGATCGGCGTCATCGTCGTCCACTCCTCGAACCCCGACTTCGCGAAGACCGTCCGGAAGGTGCGCGGGGTGCAGTCGGCCGGCGCCACCCGCACCGCGCCGCTGCCGTCGGCGGCCACGGCCGACATGGGCACCCCGAAGGTGCTCAGCGCGGCGGAGGTCGCCGAGGCCGAGGCCGCCGAGGGGCAGGACCCGCTCCAGCCGCTGCAGTGGGACCTGCCCGCCATCAAGGCGGACCGGGCGCACGAGAAGTCGCTGGGCAGCCCGGAGGTCACCGTCGCCGTCATCGACACCGGCGTCGACGACACCCACCCCGACATCGCGCCCAACTTCGACCGGGCCGCGTCGGTCAACTGCGTGTCGGGCAAGCCGGACACGAGCGAGGGCGCCTGGCGGCCCGGCCCGTCGGAGAGCGCGCACGGCACGCATGTCGCCGGTGAGATCGCCGCCGCCAAGAACGGCGTCGGCATGACCGGTGTGGCGCCCGGCGTGAAGGTCTCGGGCATCAAGGTGTCCAACCCGGACGGCTTCTTCTACACGGAGGCCGTGGTGTGCGGCTTCGTGTGGGCGGCCGAGCACGGGGTCGACGTCACCAACAACAGCTATTACACCGACCCCTGGTACTTCAACTGCACGAACGACCCGGACCAGAAGGCGCTCGTCGAGGCCGTCACCCGGGCCTCGCGGTACGCGGAGCGCAAGGGCGCGGTCAACGTGGCCGCGGCCGGCAACGAGAACTACGACCTCGCGGCCGACGAGATCACCGACCCGGTCTCCCCGAACGACTCCACCCCGTCGGACCGGGTCGTCGACCCGTCCGAGTGCTACGACATACCGACCCAGCTGCCGGGTGTCGTGACGGTCGCGGCGACCGGCGCGAAGGGGCTGAAGTCGTCCTTCTCCAACTACGGCCGGGGTGTCGTCGACATCGCCGCGCCCGGCGGCGACTCGACGGCGTACCAGAAGCCGGAGGCCCCCGCCACCAGCGGCCTGATCCTGGGCACGCTGCCCGGCGGCAAGTGGGGCTACATGGCGGGTACGTCGATGGCGTCCCCGCACGTCGCGGGCGTCGCCGCGCTGATCAAGTCGACGCACCCGCACGCCTCGCCGGCGCTGGTGAAGGCCCTGCTGTACGCGCAGGCCGACGCCACCGCGTGCGCGGACCCGTACGACATCAACGGCGACGGCAAGGCCGACGCGGTGTGCGAGGGCCCGAAGAACCGCAACGGTTTCTACGGCTGGGGCATGACCGACGCGCTGGACGCGGTGACGCGGTGACGCGGTGACTCTCGGGCAGGGCCCGTGAGAGCGGTGGGCCGGGCGTCTCGCCCGGCCCTTCCGCTGTCCGGGCCCCGTGACCGGCCGCCCCTCCTGTTGATTCGGTCAATACCGCATAGTGCAGTCATGACCGATATCGCTTCCGCCTGGTCCGCGCTGGGCGGCGATCCCGCCCTCCTCGCGCGCGTGTCGACCGTCGAACGGTCCGGTGTGCTTCGGGCGCGCCTCCCGGTACGGGAGGCGGCGCGCGCCTGTGTGGGCGTGTGCGCGCTGGCCGCCGCGGAACTGGCGGCGCGGCGGGCCGGACTCGCCGGCGCACCGGCGGTGCGGGTGGACGACGGGGCGGTGGCCACGGCGTTCGTCAGCGAGCGGCACCTGCGGGTCGGTGGGCGGGCGCCGGTCGCCTTCGCGCCGCTGTCGCGGTTCTGGCGTACGGCCGACGGGTGGGTGCGCACGCACGCCAACTACCCGCACCACCGGGCCCGGTTGCTCACCGCGCTGGGCGTGCCGGACCATCCGGAGGCGGTGGCGGCGGCGCTCGCCGAGTGGTCGGCGCGGGAGGCCGAGGAGGCCGTGTACGCGGCCGGGGGCCTCACCGTCGCCCTGCGGACGCCCGGGGAGTGGGCGGCGCACGAACAGGGCGCGGCGGTGGGGAAACTCCCTCTGGTGGAGCGGGAGCGGCTGGATTCCGCCCGCACGCGGGTGTGCACGCGCGCGGGCCGGGATCCGCTGCTGCCCGCCGCCGGGCTGCGGGTGCTGGACCTCACCCGGGTCGTCGCGGGACCGGTCGCCACGCGCACGCTCGCCCTGCTCGGCGCGGACGTGCTGCGCGTGGACGCCCCGTGGCTGCCCGAACTCCCCGACCAGCACGCCGACACGGGCTTCGGGAAGCGGTCGGCGCGGCTGGACCTGGCGACCGGCCGGGACACCTTCGAGGAGTTGCTCGCGACGGCGGACGTGGTGGTCACCGGGTACCGTCCGGGCGCGCTGGACCGCTTCGGGCTGACCCCCGAGGCGCTGGCCGAGCGCCGGCCCGGCGTGGTGGTGGCCCAGCTGTCGGCGTGGGGTGCCCGCGGGCCGTGGGGCGACCGGCGCGGCTTCGACAGCCTGGTCCAGGTGGCCACGGGGATCGCGGCGACCGAGGGTTCGGCCGGGCGGCCGGGCGCGCTGCCGGCCCAGGCGCTCGACCACGGCACGGGGTACCTGCTGGCGGCGGGGGTGCTGCGGGCGCTCACCGAGCAGATGGACGAGGGCGGCAGCAGGGTCGTACGGGTGGCACTGGCGCGGACCGCGGGATGGCTGCTCGAAGGAGCCGCGGGCGTGCGCACGGGGATTGACGGGGCTTCGGACGGAGGGGTGTCCGAGGTGTCCGCCGACGCCTGGCTCGCGCGGCGGGACAGCCCTCTGGGGACGCTGCGGTACGCGTCGTCCCCGGTGTCGTTCGCCGGCGGTCCGGACGACTGGGCACGGCCGCCCGGGCCGTGGGGAGCCGATCCGGCACGCTGGGAGTGACGAGCGGGCCGGTGCGACGGGCCGGACGGCGCGAAGCGGTCCGTCGGCACGGCATGCCGCACCGTCACTTCCACCCCGGACTTGCCCGGTTCTGTGAGCGCTTGTGAAGATCCTGGGGTGACTCTGACAAACCCCAGGTCCGGGGCGACCGGTGCGCACAGAGGCGCCAGGCGTCCCGGCGCCGGCCGGGCCGTCGCCGTGATCGTGCTGGTGGCACTGGCCGCGCTGATACCGCTCCTCGGCCCGTCCCCCGCGCTGCACGGCACCGGGGAGGCCGACGCGCCCGGCACCGGCGGCATAGCCCTGCTGCGTACGGTGCTGTTCGCGGCGCTGTCCGTACCCGTCGGCGAGCTGTTCGTCAACCGGCTGGTCCGTTCCGTGCCCGGCGCTCCCGCGGCCGCGCCCCGCAGCTGGTCCGTCGCGGCGGGCGCCGTCGGCTTCGTGGCCGCCCTCGGGCTCGCCTCCGTGGTGGCCACCGGCAACCTGGTTCCCGACAGCCTGGCCGACATCGACGTCGGCGGCCTGTACGCGACCCGGGACGGCAAGCTCGCCCTCCTGGAGGTCAACGCGTTCCTCGCGGCGGCCCTGTGCGCCGCGTCCGCCCGTCCGGGCACCCAGGTCTGGCCGCTGGCCGCGGTGATCGCCGCGGAGGCCCTGCGCGCGCATCCGACGACCGAGTACAGCCCGCTCGTCGGCTCCGGGCTGACGCTGGTGCACCTGATCTGCTCGTCGCTGTGGGTGGGCGGTCTGCTGCACGCGCTGCGCACCCTGCGGCTGTGGCGGGGAGCGGAGGCGGGCGGCGCGCTGCTGGGGCGCTACGCGCGCGTGGCGGCCGTCCTGCTCGTCGCCATCACCGCGACGGGGGTGTGCAGTTCGCTGCGCAGGATGCCGCCGGAGACGATCCTGGAGCAGCTGACGGACACGGCGTACGGGCGCGTCCTGCTCGCCAAGGTGGTCCTGATGGCCGGTGTCGCCGCCCTCGCCCTGTGGGCCCGCGTCCGGCTGGCCCGCGCGTCCGATCCGCTGACCGCCGCCACCCCCGCGCGGGCGGAGGTGTACCTACTGGGCGTGGTGGTCGCCGTGTCGGGCCTGCTGACCGCTCTGCCGGTACCGATCCGCTGGTGAGGGGGGGGGGCCGGGCCGGCCGGCCTCCGGCCCCCCTTCCCGGACGGGCGGGCCGCGCGCGGCAACCTGACGGGCAGCACTGTCAGTCGTGGCCCGTATCCTCGTGAACCATGCTCGAAGACCTCACGACCGCAGCGCCCTCCCCCACCGCGTGGCCGGCCGCGTACCCGCAGGGATACGCGGTCGTCGACGTGGAGACCACGGGGCTGGCCCGCGACGACCGCATCATCTCCGCGGCCGTCTACCGGCTGGACGCGCGCGGCGAGGTCGAGGACCACTGGTACACGGTGGTCAACCCGGAGCGGGATCCGGGCCCGGTGTGGATCCACGGCCTGACGAGCGAGGCGCTGGAGGGGGCGCCCCTCTTCCGGGACATCGCCGGGGAGTTCGCGACCCGGCTGGAGGGCCGGGTGCTCGTCGCGCACAACGCCGTCTTCGACTGGCAGATGATCGCCCGGGAGTACGCCCGCGCCCGGAGCGAGGCGCCGGTCAAGCAGCGGCTGTGCACCATCGCCCTTTCGAAGGAGCTGGGGCTTCCGCTGCCCAACCACAAGCTGGAGTCGCTCGCCGCGCACTTCGGTGTCGTCCAGCGGCGGGCGCACCACGCGCTGGACGACGCGCGCGTGCTGGCGGAGGCGTTCCGGCCCAGCCTGCGGGCCGCGGCGGCGAGCGGTGTGCGGCTGCCGTTGCACGAGTGCCGGCCGCTGACGGAGTGGACGGACCGGCCCCGCACCGCGCAGCAGGCGGGGCCCGGCGGGTACCGGTCGGCCGGCTGGCGCCCGTCCCGCAAGAGGCCCGCCTGCCCCTACCCCAACCCGGGCCGATACGAACCGGGCAAACGACTCAAACAGGGCATGCGGGTGGCCTTCTCCGGTGACACCTCCGTCGAACGGGAACTGCTGGAGGACCGCGCGACCGAGGCCGGGCTGCACATCGCCACCAGCCTGTCCCGGCTCACCAGCCTCCTCGTCACCAACGACCCGGACTCGGGCACCTCCAAGGTGGTCAAGGCCCGGCAGTACGGCACGCCGATCGTCGACGAGGCCGCGTTCGGCCAGCTGCTCGGGGACGTCGAACCCGCTTCGGACGGCTGACCGACGCGGAGACGGGGGATCCGGGCACACGGGAGGGCCGGACCGTACGGACGGGTGATTGCCGGGCGACTCGCCCGCCGCCCGCTCGCCCGCGCCGGGCCGACGGCTCACCCTGTGGCGCATGGCGACATGTGAAGTCTGCGGCAACAGCTACGGAATGACCTTCGAGGTACACGCGCAGGGCGCGGTGCACGTCTTCGACTGCTTCTCCTGTGCGATCCACCGCATGGCCCCGATCTGCGAGCACTGCCGGGTGCAGATCATCGGCCAGGGCGTCGAGGCCGACGGCCACTGGTACTGCGGCGCCCACTGCGCCCGCGCCGAGGGGAAGACGGGGATCGTCGACCGGGTGTGAAGGACGCACCCGCCTCCATGGACCCCACGACCGAGTTGTACGGTCGTGGGGTGTACCGCTTCCTGTTGTCCCGCCAGTGGGTGATCCTCACCCTCGTGGCGCTCGTGCTCATCCCGACGATGATCGAGCTGGGCTTCTGGCAGCTGCACCGCCACGAGCGCCGCGTCGCGCTGAACCGGGTGATCGCCGACTCCCTGGCCGCGGAGCCGGTGCCGGCCGAGTCCCTGACCTCGCCCGGGGCGAAGGTCGACGACGACGACCGGTACCGCAGGGTGACGGCGAAGGGCCGCTTCGCCCCCGACGACGAGGTCGTCGTGCGCCGCCGCACCAACGCGGACGACAGGGTCGGCTACCACGTCCTGACCCCCTTCGTGCTCGACGACGGCAGGGTCCTCATGGTCAACCGGGGCTGGGTCCCCTCCGACGAGCGGAGCCAGAGCACGTTCCCGGAGATCCCCGCGCCGCCGGAGGGCGAGATCACCGTCACCGGGCGGCTGCTGCCGGACCAGACGACCGAGGACAGCGGCATCAAGAACCTCGAGGAGCTGCCCGACCGGCAGGTCATGCTGATCAACAGCGGGCAGGCGGCCGAGCGCCTCGGCAAGCAGGTCCTCGGCGGTTACATCGAGTTGACCGAGCCCGCGCCGGCCGGGGACACGCCCGAGCTGATCCCCGCCCCCGACCACGAGGGCATCGGCAACCACATGGCGTACGCCGTCCAGTGGTGGCTGTTCGCCGCGGGCGTCCCCGTCGGCTGGGTGATCCTGGTCCGCCGCGAGGCCCGGGAGCGCGCGGAGGCGGCCGCCGGGAAGGCCGGCGCCGAGGAGTCGGAACCGGCGGCGGTCTAGGACCCGCCCGGCGCGCGGACTCGCCGCCGGCCCGGTCGGCGGCGGCGCGGTCGGCGGCGGTTCCGCCACTCGCCCGCCTCCGCCCTGATTGCCGCGCCGCACGGCCGGGAACCCGCACACCGTGCACCGTATCGAGGACTACGCGCTCATCGGCGACGAACAGACCGCTGCCCTGGTGGGCGCGGACGGCTCGGTCGACTGGCTCTGCCTGCCCCGCTTCGACTCGGCGGCCTGCTTCGCCCGGCTGCTCGGTGACGAGGACAACGGCCACTGGCGCATCGCCCCCGTCGGCGCGGACCGGTGCGCCCGCCGCGCCTACCGGCCCGACACCCTGATCCTGGACACCGACTGGGAGACCCCGGACGGGGCGGTGCGGGTCACCGACCTGATGCCCCAGCGCGACCGCGCGCCCGACCTGGTGCGCATCGTGCAGGGCCTGCGCGGCGAGGTGACCGTGCGCAGCACGCTCCGGCTGCGCTTCGACTACGGCTCGGTCGTGCCCTGGGTGCGCCGGGAGGACGGCCACCGGGTGGCGGTGGCCGGGCCGGACTCGATGTGGCTGCGCAGTGTGCCGGAGGTGCACACCTGGGGCGAGGACCACGGCACGCTCTCGGAGTTCACGGTGCGAGAGGGCGAACGGGTCGCGTTCGTGCTCACCTGGCACCCGTCCCACGAGCCGCGGCCGCCGCTGATCGACCCGTACTCCTCGCTGCGGCACAGCACCACGGACTGGCGCGCCTGGGTGGCCCGTTGCCGTTACGACGGCCCGTACCGGGACGCGGTCGTCCGGTCGTTGATCACCCTCAAGGCGCTCACCTACGCCCCCACCGGCGGCATCGTCGCCGCGCCCACCACCTCGCTGCCGGAGGAGCCGGGCGGCGTGCGCAACTGGGACTACCGCTTCTGCTGGCTGCGGGACTCCACGCTCACCCTGAACGCGCTGCTGGCGGCCGGCTACCAGGAGGAGGCGGAGGCCTGGCGCAACTGGCTGCTGCGCGCGGTCGCGGGCGACCCCGCGGATCTGCAGATCATGTACGGCCTGGCGGGCGAACGGCGGCTGCCCGAGTTCGAGCTGCCGTGGCTGTCCGGCTTCGACGGCGCCACGCCCGTACGAGTCGGCAACGCCGCCGTGGACCAGCTCCAGCTCGACGTGTACGGCGAGGTCATGGACTCCCTGGCGCTGGCCCGGCGTTCGGGGCTGTCCCCGCAGCCGGACGTGTGGGCGCTGCAGAGGGTCCTGATGGACTACCTGCGCACGGCGTGGCGGCAGCCGGACGAGGGACTGTGGGAGGTGCGCGGCGGCCGGCGCCACTTCGTGCACTCCAAGGTGATGGTGTGGGTGGCGGCCGACCGTGCCGTGCGCACGCTCCAGGAGCACCCCGACTTCGACGGCGACCTCGACGGCTGGCGGGCGCTGCGCGACGAGGTGCACCGGGAGGTGTGCGAGAAGGGCTACGACCCCGAGCGGAACACCTTCACGCAGTTCTACGGCTCGCGCGAACTCGACGCCGCCCTGCTGCTGATCCCCCGGGTGGGTTTCCTGCCGCCCGGCGATCCGCGGGTGCTCGGCACGATCGACGCGGTCCGCGCGGAACTCGGGCAGGACGGTTTCCTGCACCGCTACTCCACCGACCGGGCGGCCGTCGACGGGCTGCCCGGAGGGGAGGGCACGTTCCTGGTGTGCTCGTTCTGGCTCGCGGACGCCCTGCACATGACGGGCCGGACGAAGGAGGCGCGCGAGCTGTTCGAGCGGTTGCTGGGGCTCGCCAACGACGTGGGTCTGCTGGCGGAGGAGTACGACCCGGTGGGCGGGCGGCTGCTGGGCAACTTCCCGCAGGCGTTCAGCCACATCGGCCTGGTGCACACCGCCCTCGCCCTGTTCGGGAGCGAGGAGGCAGGATAGGGGCCATGGATCTTGGACTGAAGGACCGGGTGTACGTCGTCACCGGGGCGACCCGCGGGCTGGGCCACGCCTCCGCGCGCGAGCTGGTCGCCGACGGCGCGAAGGTGGTCGTGACGGGGCGGGAGGAGAAGAGCGTCGCCGAGGCCGCGTCCGCGCTCGGCCCGGACGCGGTCGGGGTGGCCGCCGACAACGCCGACCCCGGGGCGGCCGAACGGCTGATCGCGACCGCGCGCGAGCGGTTCGGCCGCTTCGACGGCATCCTCGTCAGCGTGGGCGGGCCGCCGCCGGGGTTCGTCGCCGACACCACCGACGAGCAGTGGCGGACGGCGTTCGAGTCGGTGTTCCTGGGCGCGGTGCGGCTGGCCCGGGCCGCCGCCGCGGAACTGGGCGAGGGCGGTGTCATCGGCTTCGTGCTGTCCGGCTCGGTGCACGAGCCGATCCCCGGCCTGACCATCTCCAACGGTCTGCGCCCCGGTCTCGCCGGTTTCGCCAAGTCCCTCGCGGACGAGCTGGGTCCGCGCGGCATCCGCGTCGTCGGCCTGCTCCCCGGCCGCATCGACACCGACCGGGTCCGCGAGCTGGACTCCCTCTCCGCCGACCCGGAGGCCACCCGCCGCGAGGCCGAGTCCCGCATCCCGCTGCGCCGCTACGGCACCCCGGAGGAGTTCGGCCGCACGGCAGCGTTCCTCCTCTCCCCGGCGGCGTCCTACCTGTCCGGCGTGATGCTGCCGGTGGACGGCGGGGTACGGCACGGGTTCTAGTCCCGTCGCCGGGCCTTCGGTGGCCGAGGCCCCGGGGCGCCGGGGCGTGCCCGAGCAGCCGGCCCGTGGCCGGCCGGCACCTGCTCGGCCGATCCGTGCTCAGCTGACCCGCTCCGTCCGGTGCTTGACACCGTGCAGGCGCACTTCCGCCGGCAGGTCCGCAAGGCCCGTCGAGTCGCGGGCGTGGGTCAGGGCGCCGGTGGTGAGGGCGTGCAGGGCGGTTCCGGGGTCCACGTGGGGCTCCAGGTGGAGACGGACCCGGGTGCTCGGGGCGGTGCGGCGGCCGGTGAGCCGGACGCGGGCCTGTGCGACCCCGTCGAGCCGGCCCGCCTCCTCGGCGAAGGCCTGCTCCAGCGCCCGGCCGCGCAGCACCGCGCCCTCGCCGTCGCCGGTGTCGACCAGCACCTCGGCCAGGCGCTGTCGGCGCACCACCGCGACCAGCCACCACAGACAGAGCAGGACCAGGGCGGCGAGGGCGGCGAGGACGACCGGCCACCACCAGCCGGCGTCCCGCCACCGGGTCCGCTCGGCCTCGTCCAGCAGCACGTCGTGCCGCCCGTCGTGCAGCCACCAGGAGGGCGCCGGCACTCCCAGCCCGATCGCCAGCACGGACCCGCCGAGGGCGACCAGCACCAGGCCCGCGATCGCGAGCAGCACCCGGTTGACGCGTCCGAGCACCGCCCTCACCCCTTCCGGCCCGGCCGCCGCACGTGCACCGACAGCGCGGGCGGCCGGGCCAGGCCCAGCCCCCGGACCGCGTCGTCGAGCACCGTGTCCAGGTCGGCCCGTACGTCGTCCAGCCCGCGGAAGTGCGACACCGCGCGGACGTCGGCCCTGGCGCGCCTCATCCGCACCCGGACCGACTGCACGCCGGCCACCTCCATGGCCCGGTCCCGCAGCACCGTCGCGGCGGCGTCCCGGTGCAGTCCGGCGCGTACGCCGGGACGGGTGCGGCGCATCGGGAGCAGGGAGCGCAGGCCGGGCGTCAGGGCGAGCAGGATCAGCCAGAGTCCGAGCGCGGCGGCGGCACCGGCGCCGACCAGCACCCAGATGTCGTCCAGGGGCCGTCCGGCCAGTTGCCGGGCCAGCTCCCGGCGCCAGCTCATCGCGGGCCGGCCGGTGCGCACCGCGGCGATGTCGTACAGGAACGCGCCCGCGATCAGCAGCGTCAGGAGCGCGAGCAGGCCCGCGGGGACCCGGCGGGCCGACCAGAAGCGCCGGTGCGGGCCCGCTCCGCCGTCCGCGTCCCGCGCGGGCGGCGGGGTCTGCTGCAGGACCGCGCCCGCGGGCTCCTCGGTGCTCCGGGACTCGCTCATCGGGTCCTCCCTCGTGCCGCGCGGAACTCGGCGGTCAGGTGCAGTCGTTCCACCTGGACGACGACCTCCGGCACCTGCATGCCCGCCAGGGTGCCCACCCGCTCGACCACGTGACGGCGCACCTGCCGGCACCGGCCGCCGATGTCGCCGGGATAGTCGAGTTCGGCGTGCACCCGGACCCTGGCGCTGTCGTGGTGGACGACGACCGTGGCGTGCGGCGGGGCGGCGCCCGGGGGGAGCGTTCCGACCGCCTCGCGGGCCGCCTGGGAGGCGATCTTCGCCACCACCCGGTCGGCGATCCTGGTCGCGCCGCGCTCTCCCGGCGGGACCACGGCCGGGCTCCCGCCGGGTTCGCCGGTCCCCGCGTCCACGGCCGTCACCGCCGCCGCTCGTCACGGGAACGGAAGAAGTCGCCGAGCTCCAGGTCTCCCTCGAGGAACCGCCCGACGACGAATCCGACGGCTCCCAGGGCCGCCACCAGAAGGAAGGCCCCGAATCCGCCGAAGTATCCGGCGAAGCCCAGCGCCATGCCGGCGATCATGCCGACCACGGCCATGTTCATGGTGCGCTCCTCAGCTTCTCAGTGGTTCGCCGTCCGGGTGGGGCATCCGCGCGCCGGCGCCTCATTGGAGCCGCGGCTCCGGCTCCTCTTCCTCCTCGTCCGGCAGCTTGACGTCGCTCACCGCGATGTTGACCTCGACCACTTCCAGGCCGGTCATCCGCTCGACCGCCGCGATGACGTTCTCCCGTACGTCCCTGGCGACGTCGGAGATGGACACGCCGTAGTCGACGACGATCTCCAGGTCGAGCGCGGTCTGCACCTCGCCGACCTCGACCTTCACCCCGCGCGTCACCGACTTGGAGCCGCCCGGCACCCGGTCGCGCACGGCTCCGAAGGTCCGCGACAGCCCGCTGCCCATGGCGTGCACGCCGAGCACGTCCCGCGCGGCCAGCCCCGCGATCTTCTCCACGACGCCGTCGGCGATCGTGGTGCGGCCACGGCTGGACGGGTCACCACCGCCGCGCCGGGTTCCCTGGCCCTTGCGCGCGGTGGGGTCCGGGAGGTTCTTCTCGATCTCCGGGGCCCTCGTCGAGCCCTCTCCGGTCATGTCCGTCATCGCCGTACGTCCCTTCGATCGGCCTCCTTCGACCACCGTATGCGCGGTTGCGCGGTACCGCGCCCGTGATGCGGCAGGATGGAGGAATGACGACGGACCGGTGGGCGCATGCGGTGCGGCAGCAGGTGGGACTGGGCAGGTTCCTGCCCCTGGGCGGCCCGCGCGACGGCGCGTGGATCGCGGAACGTGCCGCCGAAACGGTCCTGCGGCACGCGGCGGCGCACGGTGTGCCGGGCGTACGCCTGGGCGGACTGCGCATCGCGCTCGCCGATCCGGACCGGACGCACGAGCCGGTCGTCCCGCCCCCGCCGAGCGCGCTGCCGCCGGGGGCGCTGCGGTTGACCGCGGAGTTCGCGGCCACGGCGGCACAACCGCTGCCGACGACGGCGTCCCGCCTGCGTACGGTGCTGGCCGACGCCGCGGCGGAGCGGATCGGGCTGTCGGTCACGGAAGTGGACCTGCGGGTGACGGAACTGCTGGACGGGGAACCGTCACCGGACCGGACCGCCGAGCCGCCACGGGAGCCGGAGCCCCGGGCAGCCGTCGAGCCCGGTGGCTCCGAGGCCGAGCGGGTGGCGGCGGCGGTGCTCGCCGTGCCGGGGGTGACCCGGCTGGCGGACGCACCGGGCGGCCCGGTGCAGCTGACGGAGCGGCCGGGCGGGGCCGCGCTGCCCCGCCGCCACGCGCGCGTGGGCCTCGCGGTCCGGACGGACCACCGGGCCCTGGACGTGGCCCGGGCGGTCCGCGCGGCGGTGTCGGAGGCACTGCCGGACCGCCCGACGGTGGCGGTACTGGTCGCGGCGGTCGACTGACCGCCCGCCGCCTCCCGGCGGCGTCAACCGCGGGACACCGCCGGGCGCGTCCCCGGGTGCCGCGGGTTTCCGGCCCCGCCGTCGGTGGCCGGTGGGCTATTCGCCGAGGCCGGCCAGGTCCCGCAGGCGGCGGCCCTGTGCGGCGCGCTCGGCGGCCCGCTGCTCCTCGTACGTGCGGTCCTGCGCGCCGCGCAGCAGCGCCTTGGTCTCGATCACGGCGTCCCGGGGCGCGGCCAGCAGGGCCTCGGCCAGGTCCCGCACCGCCGCGTCCAGCTCGCCGGCGGGCACGGCGAGGTTGGCCAGGCCGGTGCTCACGGCCTCCTCGGCCGTGACGAAGCGCCCGGTCGCGCAGATCTCCAGCGCGCGGGCGTATCCGACGAGTCCGACCAGCGGGTGGGTGCCGGTCAGGTCCGGGACGAGCCCGAGGCCGGTCTCGCGCATGGCGAACTGCACGTCGTCCGCGACGACGCGCAGGTCACAGGCGAGGGCCAGCTGGAAACCGGCCCCGATGGCGTGTCCCTGCACGGCCGCGACGGACACGATGTCGTTGCGCCGCCACCAGGTGAACGCTTCCTGGTACTCGGCGATGGTCGCGTCCAGCTCGTCCTCGCCGCCTCGCGCGAGGTCGATGAACGACGGCTCGCCGTCGAAGCCCTCGGGCGTGAACGCCTGCCGGTCGAGCCCGGCGGAGAAGGACTTTCCCTCACCGCGCAGCACCACGACGCGGACGGAGCCGGGCAGCAGCCGGCCCGCCTCGGTCAGCGCCCGCCACAGAGCGGGGCTCTGCGCGTTGCGCTTGGCCGGGTTGGTCAGCGTCACCGTGGCGATCGCGTCGTCGACGGTGAGCCGTACGCCGTCCTTGTCGAGTACCGGACCGAGGTCCTGGGCGGACGAAGCCATGGGGCGCCTCCGATGGGTGCGGTCGTCTTCCGTGCCGTACGGCAGGGCCGGGCCCGTCCTTCGGCACAGTTAAGTGACTGCACAGTAACCACCCGGCCGGTCAGTCGGCCGACCGGGTGGCCACCATCGGGATCGCGGGGCGCCCGGGGTCAGGCCGAAGCGGCCTTCTTGCCCCGTGTCGCCCCGCCACGCCCTCGGAGCGTGACGCCCGACTCACTGAGCATGCGGTGCACGAAGCCATACGAGCGGCCGGTCTCCTCGGCCAACGCCCGGATGCTCGCACCGGCGTCGTACTTCTTCTTCAGGTCTGCCGCGAGCTTGTCGCGCGCGGCGCCGGTCACCCGGCTGCCCTTCTTCAGAGTCTCGGCCACCCGTGCCTCCTCATGGGAAGTGCGCTCTGGTCTCCTCATGATCACCCCTCCCGGGCTTCATGGCCACCCATTCGGCAAGGTCTGTGAGACAAGGTTGTGACGACGGGAGCGCATCCCCACATACGGAAGAGGAGATTCCGATCGATGCCGCCGGTACCGCCGAACAGGTTCCTCCACGAAGCCCCAGGTCAGAAAGGCGCGGCGGCCGCGCCCCGGTACGGCAGGGACGCGGCCGCGATGTCGTTGTAGGACACACCTCGGTATGAGGAGATCTCACACGAATGATGGATCACGGGTAAGCCGAATGATCCATACGCAGTGGATCATCCGTTCGATCAACCCGGGCTGACCGCTCGCGGACGCCCCGGGCGGTCCGCCGCCGCTCAGGCGAGGGCGACGAGGTCCGCGTAGTCGGATCCCCAGAGGTCCTCGACGCCGTCCGGCAGCAGGATGATCCGCTCCGGCTGGAGCGCCTCGACGGCACCCTCGTCGTGCGTCACCAGCACGACCGCGCCCTTGTAGGTGCGCAGGGCGCCGAGGATCTCCTCGCGGCTGGCCGGGTCGAGGTTGTTGGTCGGCTCGTCGAGCAGCAGCACGTTCGCCGAGGAGACCACGAGGGTCGCGAGCGCCAGCCGGGTCTTCTCGCCACCGGAGAGGACACCGGCCGGCTTGTCCACGTCGTCGCCGGAGAACAGGAACGAGCCGAGCACCTTGCGGACCTCGACGAGGTCCATGTCGGGGGCGGCGGAGCGCATGTTCTCCAGGACCGTGCGGTCGGGGTCGAGGGTCTCGTGCTCCTGGGCGTAGTAGCCGAGCTTGAGGCCGTGACCGGGGACGACGGCGCCGGTGTCCGGCTGCTCGACACCGGCCAGCAGCCTCAGCAGGGTGGTCTTGCCCGCGCCGTTGAGACCGAGGATGACGACCCGGGAGCCCTTGTCGATGGCCAGGTCGACGTCGGTGAAGATCTCCAGGGAGCCGTACGACTTCGACAGGCCCTCGGCCATCAGCGGGGTCTTGCCGCAGGGGGCGGGCTCGGGGAAGCGCAGCTTGGCGACCTTGTCGGACTGGCGGGTCTCTTCGAGGCCGGCCAGCAGGCGCTCGGCGCGGCGGGCCATGTTCTGCGCGGCGACCGTCTTGGTGGCCTTGGCGCGCATCTTGTCGGCCTGCGCGTTGAGCGCGGCGGCCTTCTTCTCGGCGTTCTGCCGTTCGCGCCTGCGGCGCTTCTCGTCGGCCTCGCGCTGCTGCTGGTAGAGCTTCCAGCCCATGTTGTAGATGTCGATCGTGGCGCGGTTGGCGTCCAGGTAGAACACCTTGTTGACGACCGTCTCGACCAGGTCGACGTCGTGGGAGATCACGATGAAGCCGCCGCGGTAGGTCTTGAGGTAGTCGCGCAGCCAGACGATCGAGTCGGCGTCGAGGTGGTTGGTCGGCTCGTCCAGCAGCAGCGTGTCCGCGTCCGAGAACAGGATCCGGGCCAGCTCGACACGGCGGCGCTGACCGCCGGAGAGCGTGTGCAGCGGCTGGCCGAGCACCCGGTCGGGCAGGTTCAGCGCGGCGGCGATGGTGGCGGCCTCGGCCTCGGCGGAGTAACCGCCCTTGGTGAGGAACTCCGTCTCCTGGCGCTCGTACTGCTTGAGCGCCTTCTCCCGGGTGGCCCCCTGGCCGTTGGCGATGCGCTGCTCGTTCTCGCGCATCTTGCGGATCAGTACGTCCAGGCCGCGCGCGGAGAGGATGCGGTCGCGGGCGAGGACGTCGAGGTCGCCGGTGCGGGGGTCCTGGGGGAGGTAGCCGACCTCGCCGGAGCGGGTGACGGTGCCGCCGGCGGGGATGCCCTGGCCGGCGAGGACCTTGGTGAGGGTGGTCTTGCCCGCGCCGTTGCGGCCGACCAGGCCGATGCGGTCGCCCTTGGCGACGCGGAAGGTGGCGCTCTCGATGAGGACACGGGCACCGGCGCGCAGCTCGATGCCGGAAGCGGAGATCACGGACAGACTCCTGGGAGGGTGGCGGGGTGGGCGGCTGAGGGCGTTCCCGCCGTCTAATGCGCGAGGAGAATGGCCATGCGAGCCATTCTAACGGGGCCGTGCAACCAGTTTTTTTTCTGCGCGCGGTGACCGGCCGCGCCCCGTGCCCGCCCCGTCCCCCACCCCGTCCACGCCCCGTGCGAGCGGCCCGGTGGCGTCGTCAGTGACCGGTGCCACACTGAGCGGCAGATGGAATGTCCGGCGATGTCCGGCTACGGCACACAAGGAAGTGATCGTCATGGCAGGCACGGACGGCGGGCGTCCGAGCATCTTTCCGACGCTGCTGTACGCGGACGCGAAGGCGGCGATCCGGCAGCTCACGGAGGCCTTCGGCTTCACGGAGCGGTCGGTGTACGAGGGCGAGGACGGGACGGTGATGCACGCCGAGCTGGTGCAGGGCAACGGCGCGGTGATGCTGGGCTCCAAGGGCCGCGGCGGGGTGTTCGACACGGCGATGAAGGACGCGGGCCCGGCCGGGGTGTACATCGTCGTGGACGACGTCGACGCACACCACCGGCGCGCGGTGGAGCAGGGCGCGGAGATCCTGATGCCCCCGACGGACCAGGACTACGGCTCGCGGGACTACATGGCCCGGGACCTCGAGGGCAACATCTGGAGCTTCGGCACGTACGCGCCGCAGACCGGGACCGGAACCGGCACCTGAGGGTCCGGGGCTGCGGCCCGACGGGGACGGCCGTCGGTGTCAGCCCCCGGTGTGCACCTGGAAGGCGGCCCGGCGGACGGCCTTGGCCAGGGCGGGATCGGGATGCGCGGCGGCGAGCGCGACCAGGACCTGCACGGTGCGCGGGTGGCCGACGGCGCGCACCTCGTTGAGCAGTGCGGGGACCGTCGGCTGCACCGCGGACTCCAGGTGCCGGACCAGCAGGGGGGCCTCACCGTGGTCGGCGACGGCGGCCGCGGTGTCCACCCACAGCCAGGTCGCCTCCTCGCGGGTGAGGACCTCGTGGGCGTCCTCGGGGTCGGCGCCGTCGTGCTCGGCGAGCCACAGCAGGGCGTAGGGCCGCAGCGTCGGCTCGTCGAGCACGGCGCGGACCTCGGGTTCGGCGGGGGCGCCGACCACGCGCAGGGCCTCGAAGGCGAGGCCGCGCAGCAGGGCGTCCTCGCCCCGGGCGGCGCCGATCAGCTCGGTGACGGCGCTGCCGACCGGGCGGGCGGCGAGCCAGGCGCGGTACTCGGCGCGGGCCGCGTTGGGCCGCAGCTGGGCGCAGCCGCGGAGCATGTCCTCGGCACTCTGCTCGATGTTCCCGGCGGGGCTCTGCGCGGCGACGCAGATCTGCTCCAGCTTGACCCACACCGCCCAGCTGCCGAGCGGGGTGAGCGTGGCCTGCCCGTCGCCGTAGGTGAGGGCTCCGACGGAGGCGAGGGCGTGCAGGGCCCAGTCGAGCAGCGGCTCGAGCGGGGCGTCGGCGACGACCGGTTCGGCGGGCGCGGGGCGGGGCCGCCGGGGCTCGGGGCCGGTCCGGGCGTCGGGGGTCCGGGACACGTCGGCCCCGGGC
>NZ_JAPSKQ010000025.1:0-12384 GCF_031181555.1 Streptomyces sp.
GCCGCCTACCTGACCACGCTGTCGGCCGGCACCGACCTCGACCACCGCGGCACCCCCTTCACGTCGAACCTGCTGGACCGGTTACTTGACGCCATACGCGACCCCACCACCGGACGCCCTCACTTCGGCGCCGCTAGGTTCGGTGAGGCGACCTTCTCCGGCACCGCCAAACTCAGCGAGGCGGCCTTCTCCGGTGATGCCTGGTTCGACGGGGTGGTCTTCTCCGGTGCCGCCTGGTTCGACGGGGCGACCTTCTCCGGCCTCGCCTGGTTCAAGGGGGCGAACTTTTCTGACAGCGCCGACTTCAGCGGGGTGACCTTCTCTGGCGCTGCCTGGTTCAGCGAGGCGACCTTCTCCGGTAGTGCCGGGTTCGGCGAGGTGACCTTCTCCGACGACACCGGATTCAACGAAGCGCGGTTCGAGACGGCGTCGCACCTGGGGCCCCTGGTGTGCGGTGAGCGGATGGCGCTGGACGGTGTCGTCTTCCAGCAACCGGTGACGTTGGAGATCGCCGCCAACCGGCTGAGCTGTGTGCGCACTCGGTGGGCGTCGACTGCCACGCTGCACCTGCGCTACGCCGAGCTGGATCTGAGGGACGCGGTCGTCGAGTACCCGGTGTTGGTCGCCGCCCGCCCCGGCCCCTTTCTCCGCCCTGGATCGAGTGACCTATTGCCGGAGGCAAGGCTGTCCGACCAGGAGCCCGGCGTGCGGCTGGCGTCGGTGGGTGGGGTGGATACCGCACACCTGGCGCTGCACGATGTCGATCTGAGCGGGTGCCGGTTCGCCGGTGCCATCCACCTCGACCAGCTGAGGGTGGACGGCTGGTGCACCTTCGCCACCACCCCCACCGGCTGGGACCGGCGCTTCCCCTGGCGGTGGAGCCGGCGCAACACGCTGGCCGAAGAGCATCACTGGCGGGTGCGCACTGCCCGCCGCCCTGATCGGGCCGTCACTCCTGGCTGGACGTCCCCGCCCCGGGACGCCCCCGCGCTGAAGCCGGCGGCGGTGGCGGCACTGTACCGACAGCTGCGCAAGTCGTTGGAGGACGGCAAGAACGAGCCGGACGCCGCCGACTTCTACTACGGCGAATGCGAGATGCGCCGCCACGACACCACCCGGCCCAGGGGGGAGCGGGCGCTGCTGAGCGCCTACTGGGCGCTGTCGGGCTACGGACTGCGCGCCACCCGTGCTCTGACCTGGCTGGTGGCCGCTATGGCCGCCACGATCATGGCGATGATGCTGTGGGGCCTGCCCGTCGACGATCCCAAGCCGCAAACCACCGGCGAGCAGGTCCAGGCCGGGCAGAAGCTCGTCCTCACCACCGACACCCCCGACCCGCGCAACCCCGCCGGCTCGTGGCCCGAACGCGTCACCACCGAGCGGTTCGAGAAGGCGCTGCGCGTGGTGATCAACTCGGTGGTCTTCCGCTCCTCCGGCCAGGACCTGACCACCGTCGGCACCTACGTAGAGATGACCTCCCGCCTCGCCGAGCCCGTTCTCCTCGGCCTCGCGGTCCTGGCCGTCCGCAACCGTGTCAAACGCTGACCACCGCCCACCCCGCAGAGGAGACCGCAGACACTGCGGCCACCAGGCATGGAAGGGATCACCCCTGTCAGCCGCACGGAAGATCCCGGCGGGTCGGGCTACCGTTCCGCCGCTCATTCAGTGGCTGTCCGGACTCCAGGTGCGGGAGCCACCTGCGGATGCCTTGGCCGACTTCCGGCCGAGGCACACCGCCGCCAGCGTGGTGGGACGAAAGAGGGCAGGTCAGGACACACGCAGGACCTGATGACCCAGGGAGCGTGAAAACCGTCGTGGCAGCGATGTCACCGCGGGTTCACATCCCACCGCCTCCGCGTCGAGAGCAGCGGGAACGGCCCCTGACCCAGGTGGTCGGCCGGGGGCCGTTCGCGTGCCCGGACTTCGGGGTCGCCCGGCGGCTCCCGCCGTTCCCCGTGGTTTCCCGCCCGGTCGGGCACGGAAGGGGCGCGCTCGGACGCCCGCGGGGAGGCCGGCCGGGGGTGCCGCCGGGTCGGGCGTCCGGCAGGAGCCGCCCGAGAACCTCCGGTTGAGGCCATTAGGGTGAGGGCATGTTGCGACGAGGCATCTCCATATCCGTCCGGCCGAGCGGACGGGGCGGCCCGTCATCGGAGGTCACCGCGTCTTCGTGCATCGACGGAGGATGCCGGTGAACAAGCCGCTGAGGGCTGTGGCGATCTTCTGCGGGTTGCTGATGCTCGGCCTGTTGATACGCGCGAACTGGCTGCAGTACGTCCGGGCTCCGGAACTCGCCGCCGACGACAAGAACCGCCGGGTGCAGATCGAGCAGTTCGCCACCCCGCGCGGGGACATCATCGTCGGGGGCCGGGCCGTCACCGGCTCCAGCGAGGTACGGGGCACGGACCTCAAGTTCAAGCGCACCTACGTCAACGGACCGATGTACGCACCGGTCACGGGGTACGCGTCGCAGGCGCAGGGCATGACGCTGCTGGAGAAGACGTACGACGGCATCCTGACCGGTAAGGACGATCGACTGGCCTTCCAGCGGTTCGCCGATGTCATCAGCGGTAAGGGCCGGCGCGCCGGCTCGGTGGTCACCACCATCGTCCCGAAGGCGCAGAAGGCGGCTTACGACGGGCTGACCGATCTGAAGGGCGCGAGAGGGGCCGTGGTCGCTCTGGACCCCAGGACGGGGAAGGTGCTGGCCCTGGTGTCGGCGCCCTCCTACGACCCGTCGCAGTTCGCCGGCAGCACGTTCAAGGAGTCGGACCGGTTCGTGGCGCTCGACAAGGACAAGCGCAAGCCGCTGGCCAACCGGGCGCTCCGCGAGACCTACCCGCCCGGTTCCACCTTCAAGATCCTCACCGCGGCGGCCGCCCTGGAGCACGGAATCGTCACCGACATCGACGCCTCCACGGACGCCGTCTCCCCCTACCCGCTGCCGCAGTCGACCAACAGGATCGGCAGTGAGGCCGGCGACGCCGTCTGTGACAAGGCATCGATGAAGACCGCGATGCAGCACTCGTGCAACAACGTCTTCCTCGACGTCGCGGCCAAGCTCGGCCAGGACAAGTTGCGCGAGACGGCCGAGAAGTTCGGCTTCAACGACGACGTCTACTCCGACGACTTCGGCGACCTGCTCGCCACCAAGAGCATCTACCCCGAGGACCTGGACAAGCCGGGCACCGCGCTCACCGGCATGGGACAGGGCAGCCTCACGAGCACACCGATGCAGATGGCCATGGTCACCGCCGCACTGGCCAACGACGGAAAGCTGATGCAGCCCTACATCGTCGACGAGGTCCGTGGGCCGGATCTCGGCACCCTGGAGAAGACCCAGCCCGCGGTCATGAGCGAGGCGGTCTCCGCCGCCACCGCTCAGAAAGTCCAGCAGATGATGGAGTTCACCGCCGAGGAAGGCAGCGCCCGCCGCGCCCGGATCGACGGGATCACGGTCGGGGGCAAGACCGGCACGGCGCAGCGTGGTGTCGACGTGGCCAAGCAGGTGCCCTACGGCTGGTTCGTCTCCTACGGCAAGAAGCAGGACGGCTCGTCGGTCGCGGTGGCTGTCTTCATCGACCCGACCGACATGGAGATCTCACGCGAGGACATCTCCGGTGGCCGGCTCGGAGCGCCCATCGCGCGCAGTGTCATGGAGGCGGTCCTGCAGCCGTGACGCAAGGCGTCCCGAAGGGGTGGTCCCTCGCGAGGGGCCACCCCTTCCGTACGGGCTGTGCGGGGTTCTGTACGGGGACTGTCCCGCCCGGCCGGGATCCGTCGGCCGGCCGCTGGTCAGGAGCGCTCGCGGGCGGCCGGGTTGTTCAGGCAGAGCGCGATGTTCCGGACCGCGGCGGTGAGTTCCTCGATCACCCGGGCCGCCTGCTCCGCGTTGTGGAAGGCCGGTCCCCCCGCCAGGGCCAGGTCCAGCTCCTGCGCCGACTGGAGGGCCGCCCCGACGCCCTCGGCGGAAGGGGAGGCGGCGGGTGCGGGCGCCTCGGCCGCGGCGGCGGGCGCGGTCGCACCGGCCGCGGGAGGGGGCCCCGGTACCGCCGGGTCCGCCGCGGGTGCGCCGGAGGCCGTGGGGGCCGGCTGGCGCGCCGGCTCGGGCACGGCGGGGGCCGACGGGCCGGTCGGTGACGCGCCGGTCGGTGACGCGCCGGTCCCCGGCTCCCCCCGGCGTCCGTCGAACGGGCCGGGGAAGGCGCCGAAGTCACCGGTCACGGAGGTGCATTCCTCCTCTCCCGGCCGCGACGACGTGACCGGCCCGGACTGCCCGGACTGCCCGGACTGCCCGGGCTGCGCGGGATACGCGGCATGCGCGTCCCGAGAGGCCGGCCGGCCGTGCGCGGGCACGTCCGGCGCGTGGCGGGTCCGGGGGAGCACGAAGTGTTCGAAACCCGGGAACGCGAGGGTGGCGGGGCGCGGGGCGGAACGCGGGTTGTACTCGGTCTGCCACTGCATGCGGTAGCAGTCGACCTGGTCGGCGCAGGAGGTGCGGGCGTGGAAGACGGCCGTGTCCTCGCCCAGGTCCGGGTACCAGAGGTTCGGTCCCGGGAAGCGCACGGTCCGCACCCGCGGCCTGATCGGCTCGGCGCACCCCATGCAGCAGCCCTCCGGCACCATGAGCGGGATGCCGCCGTTCTGCTCCGGCCAGCGCGGGCCGCCCTCCCAGCGGTACTCCCCGTGGTGGCAGGGCGGCAGTTCACCGCAGGCGCGGCAGACGGCGTAGTGCTCGGGCAGGACCCGCCAGTCGTGGCTGGCGGGAGCGCACCAGTGCTTCGGTGTGGAACGGGGCAGGTTCTCGTTGCGCAGCACCAGCACCACCGGGCGCTTGTAGAACTCGGCCCGCTCGGGGGCCGGTTTGACCGCCTGGTTGTTGGCCCGCCGCAGTTCGTTGGCGTGCCACCACAGCTCCACGTGGTCGCGCCACGCCTTCTCGTAGGAGTCCGGCCACCGGTCGCTCGGGTAGCCGTTGATCTCCAGGATTCGCCACGCCTGCCGGTCCAGTACCACGATGGAGCCGGTCCGCAGTCGCATGTGCGTTCCGTTGTCCCCCTCGTCCGGCCAGTCGTGACGGCCGATACGGGTGGGTTGGTCTGGGAGCCACCTGCGAACCTGCATGTCATGCTCCTCGGCAATGAAACTTCATAGTTTCAACTGGGGCAGTGGGCAACATTCTGAACAATCAGGACGTTTGCGGCGGTGTAGACACGCGCACGCTGCTGATGGAAGGTGACCGGAAACGCGCTCCGTGGCACCGATTTCTCTCGCGAAAGCCTCTGTCATCAGGCTTTTTCACCTTTCGACCCGTCATCGGGCCCGGCCTTCCGCGGACTCCGGGGCAGCGGCTTCGTACCCAGGCGACCGGACCCGACACTCACCCGTACGTGTGGTGACATCCGCACTGCCGTCACCCCATACGTGTGCATCACCTCGCGCACCCGTCCCCCCGTGCCCTCCGGCGGCCCGGCGTTACGACGGCGCCGCCGCCCGCAGCAGCCGCAGGTGGCCGATCTCCGCGGCGTTCTTCATCAGTTCGGCGTTCACCCAGGCGAGCATGTGGGCCACGGTGTACGCCGGGTCGCCCGGCCAGGGGAACGGGGCCGTGGCGTCCAGGTCGGCGTCGGTGAGGTCGTCCAGGACCGCGAGCCATTCCGTGCGCAGCCCGCGCAGCCACCGCACGGTCGGCGCTCCCGCGCCGGGCCAGGTGACGTCGGTCCGTTCCCGGGGGCGGCGCCCCCGCGCGTGGTCGAGGGTCACGCTCCACCACCAGCCGATGTGCCAGCTCACCCAGGCGACGGTGGGCACGGGTACGGGGTCGGGCTCGGTGTCCGCCCAGTCCGGCACCCAGGTTCCCTCCGGGGACCGGCGCACCGTCCAGCAGTGGGCCGCGGGCTCCCACAGGAAGTCCTCCGGCTCCAGCCGCTCGAGGTGGTGCTCGAACAGCGACCAGGTCAGCTCGAACTGCCAGCGCAGCAGCCCGGTTCGGGTGAGGGGGACGGGGGCGGGGGCAGGGGTGCTCATGGGGTGGCCTTCTGCGGTGAGGCGGGACGGCTAGAGCTCTTCGTCCTCGGCCAGCCGTTCCCAGGGCACGTCCCGCAGCGCGGGCTCCGCGTCGCAGCCGGACGGTACGTGCGGGGTGGGCTGGAACCAGACGACGGTGAGACGGGAGCGGTACAGGGCGCGGTCGTGGGCCGGGTCGAGTGCCTCGGAGCGGAAGCTGCCGACGCACGTCACGGCGGGCAGCACCTCCACCGGGCCGAAGGCGCCCGCGTACTGGTCGGGGTACTCGCGCGGGGGCGGGACCAGGTGGACGGGAGCTCCGGCGGAGGCGCGCTCGGCGGACCGGAGCAGCCAGTCGATCCTGCGGTCGTTGAGGGGCTTGCAGGGATACCCCTCGAGCAGCCCGCCGTACGTCGACGACATCCGCAGTTCGGAGAGCTCGACCGAGCGGCCGGAGGCGAGGACGACGCGGGTGAGTGCCATGGTCGGCACTCTAGGGCGGTGGCGCATCGGGGTCTTTCGGTTTTCGGGGCGGGAGAGACGAGGTGAGGAGGGGGAGGGAAAGGGAGGGAAGGGAAGGGAAGGGGGGAGGGCGGTCAGGGTCGGTGCCCCGTCATCCGCGCCGCCGACGCGATCGTCGCGCGGGCCTCGCGTTCGGACAGGCCGGTGCTGAGGGCCGCGTCGACCAGGGAGTCCGCCAGGGCGGGGCCGATGCCGCCCTCGTAGGCACGGCAGGCCGCCCAGAACAGGCGGGTGTTGCGCTGGCCCTCGTGCGCGGCGAGGACGAACTGGACCAGTCCCCGGCCGTGTCCGCCGGCCGACGGGGGCGTCGGGTGGTGCGCGCGGGGCGGTGGGAGGAGCAGGCGCAGGAGGGCGGGCGGGCAGGGCGCCGGAGGCAGATGCGCGGTGCCCGGGACGGTGGTGTACGTGCCGTGGTCGGTACGGGAGCCGGGGCCGACGAGGTAACCGCCGGCGCCCCGGATGTCGATGCCGGGGGCGAGACGGCCCGCGGAGTTGGGGACGACGACGTCCGGCGGGCCGCTCAGCCACAGGTGACGGCCGCCGCTCGGGGTCAGGACGACCACCGTGTCGGGGATCGTGAACAGGTGCCGCAGCGCCAGTTCGCGCAGGGCGGCAGAAGGGTCCGTACCGGTCTTCGTGTCCAGGTCGACGCCGATGAGGTGGTGCGGGGGCAGTCCGCAGGCGATGCCGTAGCCGGTGGCGCGGGGCGCGGCGGCGAACAGTTCGCGGATGCGGGCGGGGTCGGTGGAGGCGTCGTGGACACCGTGGCCGAAGCGGCCGCACTCGCCGCGGCAGGGGGCGGGGTCGGGGTCGTCGCGGTGCGGGGAGCGCAGGGCCGGGAGCTTCGTCCGGGACAGGGGGATGACGGCCAGTCCGCGCTCGGCGGCTGACAGGGCGTGTGCGAGGGCCAGCGTCGTGGCCTGCCGGTCGGTGGTGGCCATGCTTCTATGTTCGTACGCATGTTCGAAAAAGGAAAGGGGGGAGCGGGCGCGGCGCGCCGGGGTGGCGAGGGGGCGGAAAAGGTGCCGGAACGCTTCACCCCTTGCGGGGCTTGGGGTGGCGCTGTCCTCGCGCGGTGACGGGGTGACTCGGGAGGCGTGAAGGGGTTTATCGACCGGTCATCACGCTTCCGTGCGAAGAGCGGCTTCCGGGGTGGTTCGCCGGGGATCCGGTGGGCAACTCTGGTCTCGCGACGTCGTGCACAGCACCGGGCGGATCGGCCAACCGCCCTGGTGACAGCCGTACTTCACGCACAAGCGGCCACGAGCCGGTGCGTCCTTTGTTCTGGAGGGAACACAACATGGCAAGCATCCGTACTGCCCGCGTCATCGCCGCCGTCTCCGCCCTTCCGCTCACGGCCGCCCTCTTCACCGGCGTCGCGGCGGCGGACAGCGGCGCCCTCGCGGGCGACGGATCGATCGCGACGGCCGTCAGCACCGAGGCCGACGCGGGTGTCCTCGGCAGCGGGGTCGGCGGCGACAACTTCGGCAACGCGGCCACCACGCAGCAGCAGGCCACCGGCCTCGGCGCCGTGAACCAGAGCAACACCGCCCAGGTCAACGGCTCGGCGTTCACGGCCCTCAACCAGGGCAACGACAACGTGGCCATCAGCTTCGCCCCGCTGTGGGGGTGAGGTGAGGGGGCCGCCGGCCCCCTGACGGTGTGTGGGTGTGCTTCGTGGGGTGCAAGGCGTCTGCGCGGCGGTGCTTCGGTGCCGCCGCGCAGGCGTTTTCGGGGATCGTCCCTCAGGGGAGAACCCGCAGTGCCCCTCCTCCTCCCCTCCACCTTCAGGAGGTGTAGCCAGCCCTACCCCTACAACCTGAGGGGGACCCGGCTTCGGGACCTGCGGCCGATCCGCCGGACATGCCCCCGCTCATAGCGTTGGGTCATGACCACACCCGTCTGCACCAGCGTTTCGAACGCCGCCGTTCCAGCGACGCAGACCCTCCCGTACCCGTCGTTCTCGTCGTACATGAGGGCCCGCCAGCCGGTGCTTCTGCGGGCCGCCCGGTCGCTGACCGGGAACCCGAGCGACGCGGAGGACCTGCTGCAGACCGCGCTCACCAAGACGTACGTCGCCTGGGAGCGCATAGAGGACCACCGCGCGCTCGACGGCTATGTGCGCCGGGCGCTGCTGAACACGCGGACGTCGCAGTGGCGCAAGCGCAAGGTGGACGAGTTCGCCTGCGACGAGCTGCCCGAGCCGGACCCGGTGCCCGGCGGTGACGACCCGGCCGAGCAGCAGGCGCTGCGCGACGCGATGTGGCGGGCGATCATGCGGCTGCCCGCGCGGCAGCGGGCGATGGTCGTCCTGCGGTACTACGAGGACCTGAGCGAGGTGCAGACGGCCGAGGTGCTCGGGGTGTCGGTGGGCACGGTGAAGTCGGCCGTGTCACGGGCGCTGGGCAAGCTGCGCGAGGATCCTGAGCTGGGGTTTGTTCGATCCTGAGGGAAATTGTCCTGCCCTGCGGCAAGGTCGATCAGCGCTCCCCTAGTGACATACCGCGCGGTATGTGCGCAGAATCAGCGCAACCCTTACCGCCGCGTAGGCAATGTCGCCCAGGAGGACGCCGTGCTGAGCACCATGCAGGACGTACCGCTGCTGATCTCGAGGATCCTGACGCACGGGTCGACGATCCACGGGACATCACTGGTGACCACCTGGACCGGCGAGGGCGGACCGCACCGCCGCACCTACGCGGAGATCGGTGCCCGCGCGGCCCAGCTGGCCCACGCCCTGCGCGAGGACCTCGGGGTCGCCGGCGACGACCGGGTCGCCACCCTCATGTGGAACAACGCCGAGCACGTGGAGGCGTACTTCGCGATCCCCTCCATGGGCGCCGTCCTGCACACCCTGAACCTCCGCCTGCCGGCCGAGCAGCTCGTGTGGATCGTCAACCACGCCGCCGACCGTGTGGTCCTGGTCAACGGTTCGCTGATCCCGCTGCTCGCTCCGCTGCTGCCGCACCTGAAGACCGTCGAGCACGTGGTCGTCTCCGGCCCCGGCGACCGCTCCGCGCTGGCGGACGCCGCCGCGCAGGTGCACGAGTACGAGGACCTGATCGCCGGGAAGCCGACCGCCTACGACTGGCCGGAGCTGGACGAACGCGCCGCCGCCGCCATGTGCTACACCTCCGGCACCACCGGTGACCCCAAGGGCGTGGTCTACAGCCACCGTTCGATCTACCTGCACTCCATGCAGGTCAACATGGCCCAGTCGATGGGCCTGACCGACCAGGACACCTCGCTGGTGGTGGTCCCGCAGTTCCACGTCAACGCCTGGGGCCTGCCGCACGCCACCTTCATGACCGGCGTCAACATGCTGATGCCCGACCGCTTCCTGCAGCCCGCGCCGCTCGCCGAGATGATCGAGGGCGAGAAGCCGACCCACGCCGCCGCCGTCCCCACCATCTGGCAGGGACTGCTCGCCGAGCTGACCGCCAAGCCACGGGACGTCTCCTCCCTCACCCAGGTCACCATCGGCGGCTCGGCCTGTCCGTCCTCCCTGATGGAGGCGTTCGACAAGCTGGGCATGCGGGTCTGCCACGCCTGGGGCATGACGGAGACCTCCCCGCTCGGCACCATCGCCCGCCCGCCGGCCCATGTCGCCGGCACAGAGGAGGAGTTCGCCTACCGCCTGACCCAGGGCCGCTTCCCGGCCGGCGTCGAGGCCCGCCTCACCGGACCCGGCGGCGAGCGACTCCCCTGGGACGGCGAGTCGGCGGGCGAGCTGGAGGTGCGCGGCCCGTGGATCGCGGGCGCCTACTACAACGGCCCCGACGCCGAACCCCTGCGTCCCGCCGACAAGTTCAGCGAGGACGGCTGGCTCAAGACCGGCGACGTCGGCACCATCAGCCGCGACGGCTTCCTCACCCTGACCGACCGGGCCAAGGACGTCATCAAGTCCGGCGGCGAGTGGATCTCCTCCGTCGAGCTGGAGAACGCGCTGATGGCCCACCCGGACGTCGCCGAGGCCGCCGTCGTCGCCGTCCCGGACGACAAGTGGGGCGAGCGCCCGCTGGCCACGGTCGTCCTGAAGGAGGGCGCCACCGCCGACTTCACCACCCTGCGCACCTTCCTCCAGGAGGAGGGCAGGATCGCCAAGTGGCAGCTCCCGGAGCGCTGGACGGTGATCGAGTCGGTGCCGAAGACGAGCGTGGGCAAGTTCGACAAGAAGGTGCTGCGCCGGCAGTACGCCGAGGGCGCGCTGGACGTCACCCGGCTCTGACGCCGACCCGGACCCTGTGTGCCGGGGGGTGAGCGGAACTCCCGCTCACCCCCCGGCGCACAGCTGTGCCTCTCGCCCGGTGGCCCGCCGGCGGACGCGGGCGGGCGGCGTCAGTTGGTGCCGATCCGTGCGAGCAGGTCGACGATCCGGGCCTGCACCTCGGCACTGGTGGACCGCTCCGCGAGGAACAGCACCGTCTCGCCGGACGCCAGCCGCGGCAGGTCGGCCTGTTCGACGGCGGCGGTGTAGACGACGAGCGGGGTGCGGTTGAGCTGCCCGTTCGCCCGCAGCCAGTCGATGATCCCGGCGAGCCCGGCCTGGCGCCGGTGCACCTGCATCAGGTCCATCACCACCAGGTTCGGCCGGAACTGCCCCGCCAGCGCCACCGCGTCGGCGTCGCTCGCGGCCCGCGCCACCTGCATGCCGCGCCGCTCCAGCGTCGCGGTCAGCGCCAGCGCGATCTCCGCGTGCTCCTCGACCAGCAGCACCCGCGGCGGATGCTGCTCGCTGTCCCGCGGCGCGAGCGCCTTCAGCAGGACGGCGGGATCGGCGCCGTACGCGGCGTCGCGCGAGGCCTGGCCGAGCCCGGCCGTGACGAGCACCGGCACCTCGGCCGCCACCGCCGCCTGCCGCAGCGACTGCAGGGCCGTGCGGGTGATCGGCCCGGTCAGCGGGTCCACGAACAGCGCGGCGGGGAACGCCGCGATCTGCGCGTCGACCTCCTCGCGCGAGTGCACGATCACCGGCCGGTAGCCGCGGTCGCTCAGCGCCTGCTGCGTGGAGACGTCCGGCGCGGGCCACACGAGCAGTCGGCGCGGGTTGTCCAGCGGTTCCGGCGGCAGCTCGTCGTCCATCGGCTGCGGGCGCGGCGTGTCCGCCACCTCGACGGCCCCGCCCGGACCGTCCAGCGGCTCGGGCCCCTCGGCGGCGTCCGCGTCCGGCGCGCCTATGGCGTAGGACCGTCCGGTGCCCTCGGTGGCCGGCGCGAGCCGGGACTGACCGGCGAGCGAGTGCTGGGGCTGCGGCTGTGCCGGAACCTGCGCCGGCGCGGGGGCCGGTGCAGGTGCAGGTGCCTGCGCCGGGGCGGGCTCGGCCGGCGGGTGCGGGCGCGCGCTCTGCTCGGTGCCCGGGGCCGGGTCGGGACGCGTACCGAGCTTGCGGCGGCGGCCCGAGCCGCCCGGCTGCTGCGGGGGCGGCGTGGCCGACGGCAGCGGCTGCTGGACCTGAGCGGCCTGCCGGTTGAACGGCACGCCCTGCCCCAGCGTCCGCACGCTGATCGCCCGCCCCTGCGTGGAGTTCGGATCCACCGGCGCGGCGGCCTCGGCGGGCAACGGCTGAGCGGCCCGCGGCGCCGGTGCCGGCGCACCCTCGGGAGGCAGCGGCGTGCCGGCGGAGGGGGTCGGCTGCGGCGGGGCCGGGGGTACGGGCGTACCGGCACCGGAGGTGCCCCCGGCGGCGGGCCACTGCTGCGGGGCCGGGGTGCCCTCCGGCGGAGTTCCCTGACCCGGGGGCGCCTCGGCGGGGAGCGGCTGGGCGGCGGCCGGCTGCTCGGAAGTGACGGGGACGGCCTGAGGCGGTGCCGGTGCCGGCACCTGGGCGGGCGGCTGGGCCGCCTGCACCTGCGGCGCCTG
>NZ_JAPSKQ010000025.1:12484-16609 GCF_031181555.1 Streptomyces sp.
CCTTCCCCGGGAACGCCCTGCACCGCACCCGCCCGGGTCGGGTCCTGCGCGGGCGCAGGCATCGGCGCAGGCGCAGGTGAGGGCGCGGGCACGGGTACGGGCGGGGCCGCCCCGTCGTTCTCCGCCGGCTGGGCGGCGGCCCGTCGGCGGCGGCCCGTCGGCGCGCTGGTGGGATGCGGCTGCGGCGGGGTGTGGTCGTCGGCCCGGTCGTGCGGAACGGCGTCATGGCGACCGTCGTCGGCCCGGGCGTCACCGGGGGCGGCGAGCCCGGTCCCGCCCGCGTGAGGTGCTTGCCCCTCCTGCGGGCCCGTGACCTGACCGAGCACCTCGGCCTGCCCGGCCTGCGCTCCCTGGTCCTGGTCCGCCTCGGCGGGCGGCAGCGCGAACACCGTACGGGGCGCGGCCTCCTGCGCCGCCGCGCGCTCGGTGGCGGCGGCCAGCGCCCGCCGGCGCCGGCCCGTCGGCTGTGTCTGCGGCTGTCCCTGGGCCTGCCCCGGGATCTGCGCCTGGGCGGCCTGGGACGCACCGGCCGGCGCGGGCAGCGCCGGCGGCAGCGCGTGCTGCTCGCCGGACTCGCGCCGGGCACGCCGCCCGGCGGGGGCGGGCACCCCCTGCGGCGGTACGGTCCCGCCCAGCCCCGTGTTCGACGCGGCGGCCCCCGCCGCGTGTTCGGCGGCGGTGACGACGGCCCCCTCGGACACCCCGGCACCACCCGCACCGGCACCGGCGACCTCGACCGCACCGCCGGCCGCACCCGCGGTCTGCGCACCCTCGGCCGGCCGCCCGCGCCGCCGCCCGGTACCGCCGGAGACCACCGCGCCCTCAGCGGACGCCTGGGCCGGCAACTGCGGCTGCGCGGGCTCGGCGGCGACAGCAGCCGCCCGGCGCCTGCGCCGTCCGGTGGGCGCCGCGGCCTCCGTACCGGAGGCGTCGTTCGGGCCCGGCACCTCGCTCTCCAGGAAGGCGTCCACGGAGGCACGCCGTGCCCGCCGCCGTCCGCCACCGGAGGTCTGCGCGGCGCCGTCGGCCGGAGCGGTCTCCTCGTCCACCGGCGCGGCGGGCGCCTCGGTGGCCGGGACGGCACCCGCCCCGCCCCCGATCGGCACCTCGAGGACGAACGCGCTGCCGCTCATCCCCGGCACCTCGTGCGTCTGCAGCACGCCGCCGTGCGCCCGGACGATCCCGCGCACGATCGGCTCGTGCACCGGGTCGCCGCCGCTGTACGGCCCGCGCACCTCGATGCGGACGACCTCGCCGCGCTGCGCCGCCGCGACCACGACGGTGTTGTCCAGGTAACCGCCCGCCGAGACGGGGGTGTTGCCGGTCGCGTCGACGCCCGCGACGTCCGCGACGAGGTGCGCGAGGGCGGTCGCGAGCAGCCGGGAGTCGACCTCGGCCTCGATGGGCGGCGCGTGCACGGCGAACTGCACCCGCCCGGGCCCGATGAGTTCGACGGCCCCGTCCACACCGGCGGCGACGACGGCGTCGAGCATCACCTTCGTCCGGACGACGCCCTCGGTCCCGACGTCGAGGCGCTGGTAGCCGAGGACGTTGTCGATGAGGGTGGTGATGCGGGAGTAGCCGGCCGACAGGTGGTGGAGCACCTGGTTGGCCTCGGGCCACAGCTGCCCGGCGTCGTCCGCGGCCAGTGCGGACAGCTCGCGGCGCAGTTCCTCCAGCGGTCCCCGCAGGGACTGCCCGAGCAGGGTGAGCAGCTGTTCGTGCCGGGCGGCGAGGGCCTCGTAGCGGTCCTTCTCGCGCTCACCGAGGGCGGCGTACCGCTCCTCGTGCGCGGCGAGCTCCTCCGCGTGCTTCTCGCGCAGCTCCTCCACCTCGGTGACGTGGCTCTGGCGCAGGGCGGTGAGCTCGGAGCCGTGCTCCTCGGCGAGGCGCTCCAGCTCCTCGGCGTGCTGCCGCTCGGCCTCCTCCTTCTCCTTGACGAGCGCGTCGTAGGGGCGCCGGTCGGTGAAGGTCATGACGGCGCCGACGAGCTGGTCGCCGTCGCGCACCGGCGAAGTCGTCAGGTCGACCGGGATCTTGTCGCCGCTCTTGGCGTACAGCACCTGACCGCGCACCCGGTGCTTGCGTCCGGAGCGCAGGGTGTCGGCGAGCGGGGACTCGTCGTAGGGGAAGGGGGAGCCGTCGGCGCGCGAGTGCAGGACGAGCGTGTGCAGCTCGCGCCCGCCGAGCTCGCCGGCCCGGTAGCCCAGTATCTGGGCGGCGGCCGGGTTGACGAGGACGATCCGGCCGTCGGTGTCGGTGCCCACGACGCCCTCGGCCGCGGCCCGCAGGATCATCTCGGTCTGCCGCTGCGACCGCGCCAGCTCCGCCTCGGTGTCGACGGTGCCGGAGAGGTCGCGGACGACGAGCATCAGCAGCTCGTCGCCGGTGTAGCCGTAACTGTCGTAGGCCTGCTGGCTGTTCTCCAGGTTCGCACTGGTGACCTCGACCGGGAACTCGGTCCCGTCGGTCCGCCGGGCGATCATCCGCGTCGGCTTGGTCCGCGCCCGGGGGTCGATGTGGTCGGGCCGCCGCATGGACCCCGGAATGAGCTTGGAGTCGAACTGCGGCAGCAGATCCAGCAGCCCGCGCCCCACCAGCGCCGTGCCCGGGGTCTCGAAGGCCTCCAGGGCGATGGTGTTCGCGTTGACGACGGTCCCGTTGGCGTTGACCAGCACCAGGGCGTCGGGAAGCGCGTCCAGTATGGCTGCGAGGCGAGCAGCGCCTCGGGATGGCCTGCTGCTCACGAGACGCTTCCTCCCTGTTACCGCGACGTGCCGACCGCTCGGGCCATCTTGCCAACCTGCCCGCAACGTGTCACGCGAGGGAGTCTAAGGGCTGGGGTTGCGCTCGCGACGCCGGATGGGACGGAGGTCGCACGAGGAAGTGACGGCGATGTGACGCCCGGATCGCCCGGAACGCACGACGGCCTGCGGCGACGCCGTCCGAACCTCCGCAGGACCTTTACGCGCGCTGCGCCCCGTCCCGCCGGCGCGTGCCCCGTCCCGCTCACGGACGCTCCGCGGAACGCACCTCGGGAAGCAGCGGTACGAGCCGGTCCCAGCGGGCGATCCCGCATCCGTCCCCGCGGTCGAACGTCGCGTCGACGGGACGCCCGGCCCAGGTGCCGGTGACGCGGGCGGTGGCCGGTCCGCCGTACTGCAGGGTGCAGACGGCGTCCCGCGGCACCGGGGCGAAGGCGTCCTCCCCCCACCGGGTGCTCCGGTCGACGGCGGCACAGGCCCCGGCGGGGTCGGGGTGGCTGCCGCCGCTGGGCCGGCAGTGCAGCTCGTACGTCCCGTCCGCCCCGCCGCCCGCGTCGCGCACGGTCACGGTGAGCCGGTCACCGGTCGGCGGCAGCTCCTGGGCGTACGCCGCCGGGGGCGTCGCGGACAGCGAGACGAGGGCGGCGACGGAGGCGGCGGCACCGAGGAGGAGCCGCCGCGGCGCGGGGCGGGCGGCGGGCCGGGAAGCGGGCCCGTGGGTGTCCGGAAGGTTGATCTGCAGCATGGCCTGATCAACGCGCGAGGGCGCCGGACGTTGCGCCACGACGCTCTGTCGGCCGGAAGGGCTTTGCCCTGCGGGCTCCCTGCCTAGTACCGTGGGGGGCGATTGGTGACAGCCCGCCCGGTTGTGCCATCATCAGCACGCACCACCCGCTCGCGCTCACGCGCGGAAGGTCGTGCGAGGAGGCGTCGCCTAGTCCGGTCTATGGCGCCGCACTGCTAATGCGGTTTGGGCCTTAAAGCCCATCGAGGGTTCAAATCCCTCCGCCTCCGCCCGATCACGAAGCCCCGGTCCGTCCGACCGGGGCTTCGTCGTTGCCGTCCTCTGCCTCCCGTGCCTCCCGCCTCCGCGTTCCGCCCCGCATCCTGCGTTTTCGCAGGTCACAAGGGGTGAGGCAAACGGATTTCACATGGCGGCGGCAGTCATGTAATGTTCTTCCTGTCGCCGCGAGCGGGCCGAAAGGGCCGGGAGCGGCGAGAAAACTGAAGAAACAAGCACTCGTAGCTTAACGGATAGAGCATCTGACTACGGATCAGAAGGTTGCAGGTTCGAATCCTGCCGAGTGCACACAGAACAGAGGCCCCGGAGAGATCCGGGGCCTCTGGCGTTTCCGGGGGG
>NZ_JAPSKQ010000025.1:16709-51935 GCF_031181555.1 Streptomyces sp.
CTGCGGCGGGCGGTCGGGCGGTGGGAGTTCGTCGCGGACGGGGTCGTGGCGTTCGAGCGGTATCTGGCGGCCGGGCGGAGCGGGTAGGTCAGGGGGCGCCGTGCCGGCGGGTGCTCTCGCGGCGGCGGAGGGCGCTGCGCAGGTGGCTGGTCAGGGCGGTGGCCGCCGCCGTGAGGAAGACGAAGGTGTAGAGGACCTGGAGGACGGTGACCAGGCGGGCGGCCTGGCCGTGGGGAGTGATGTCCCCGTAGCCGATGGTGGCGAGGGTGACCGCCGTGAAGTAGAGGGCGTCCAGGCGGGTGGTGAGGCCGACGAGCTCGCCGGGGTGCTGGGCCAGGGCCTGGTAGGCGGTCGCGAAGACCAGGATGGACAGGCACATCAGCAGGGAGATGGCCAGTCCCGGCCGGACGCCCGGGCGGTTGAGCAGGACGTGGACGACCTGCCTCAGCAGCAGGAGGGCGATCAGCGCGAGGGCGAGGACGAAGAGGATCCAGCTCAGGACCGGCCGGCGGGGGCCGAGGTGGTCCAGGGGCAGCAGGAAGTAGGCGGTGACCATGACCGCCACGCCGCCGGACTGGGCGAGCCAGAGCCGGGCGACGCTCCACGCGGAGGAGGGCGCCGCGCGGTCGCCCGTCATGGGCCGGCCGGAGGGAAGGGGCGGCCGGGGCCGGTGAGCGGCGGTCCTAGGCGGCCGAGGAGCGCGGTGCGCACAGGGCCCAGATGATGAAGCCGTCGATGACGATGAGGACGATCGACCACACCGGGAAGTAGGGCAGCCACACGAAGTTGGCGATCATGCTCAGCCCGGCCAGCGCGACTCCCACCGCCCGTGCCCAGGTGGCTCCCCGGAACAGGGTGATGCCGGCCGCCGTCACCAGGGCGCCGAGGATCAGGTGCAGCCAGCCCCAGCCGGTCAGGCTGAACTCGTACGTGAAGTCGGGCGCGGCGATGAAGACGTCGTCCTGGGCGATGGCGGCGATGCCCTGGAAGACCGCCATGATGCCGCCGAAGGTCATCAGGGCCGCCGCGGCCGCGGTCCAGCTCGCGGCCCAGGGGCTCTCCGCCTCCCGCCCGGCTCGGTGGTGGCGCGTACCGGTGACATTGCTGCTGGCCATGTGGTCGCCCTTTCGGCCGTCCCCGAGCGGTGCGATTCCTCTCCAGGCTTGCACCCCGTACGGCCCTCGGCATCTCGGTGCCGGACGCCGAGGACCGCGTCAGTCGGTGCGGCAGTACTCCTCCAGGTAGTTCGCCGCCACCTCGTTCGCGCGCCGGAACCAGTCGTGCAGGACGGCGACCTCCTCGGGGGCGTAGTCGGCGAAGAGCGCGGTGATGCGGGCGTAGTAGGGGTCGTAGATCTCGCGGGTGCGGGCCAGGGCGTCGGGCCGGGCGGCCACGCGGACGCGGCGGCGGTCCGCCGGGTCGGGGCGGCGGGTGATGTAGCCCGCGCGCTCCAGGCGGTTGAGGATGCCGGTCATCGCGCCGGTCGTGACATGGACGCGGTCCGCCAGCTCGCCGGCCGTGAGCAGGTTCTCGCCGGCCTCGATGACGAAGGCGAAGCAGGTCAGGTCGGTGACGTTCAGGCCGACCCGCTGGGCGATCTCGTGCTGGCCCACCAGATGGGTCGCGATGAGCTGGTCCATCGCCCACAGCGCCTGCTCCTGTGTGGCGGGCGGGCGCGGCTTGGCTCGCATGGCCGGGTTCCCCATTTCCCTTAGTTCGTGAGAGGTTTCTCTAGTAAATTGCTTACGAAGTGAGAGATGTTGCCCCGCCGACTGCACGAAGGAGCAGACAGGTGAGCGCAGATCCATATGACCACGGGCACACGGTCGCCGGGTGGACCGGTGTCGGAATCACCAGTGCCGGCGCGGCCGTTCTCGGGCTGGGGGTGTGCACGGTGTCCTGGACGCTGCTGGCCGGCGGGCTGGGGATCGCCGTGGCCGGCCTTCTCGTCACCTGGGCGCTGCACCTCGCCGGGTGGGGCAAGCCGTCGGGGCCGCGGCCGAGGGAGCAGTGGGACTGGCGGGTGCGGGACCTGAGCGCACGGCAGGGGCATCCCGGGTGCCTGGGGTGCCGGCTGGCGGGGCGTGGGCGGCGCCGGGCCGCGGCGGGGGAGGAGCACGGGCGCGCGTCCGTTCCCGCGAGCAGGGGCGCCGCCGGGGACACGGGCCCCGCGGTCGGGAGCGGTACCGGGGACACGGGACCCGTGGGCGTCGGGGGGTCCGTGCGCTGAGTCCTCGCGCGGCGCGCGTTGTCAGTGATGGCCCCTACTCTCGTCGGAGATGGCACAGGCATGGAGGTGCTCGGGGCTGCGGTGGTCCGCGGACGGTCCCGTGCTGGTGTGGGACGGCGGGCGGCGCAGTGCGCTGACCCGGGGGAAGCGGGTGGCCTTCGGGGTCGGGGAAGGGGACGTGCGGACCTGCGTGGGTGCCCGGGGGCATCCGTGTCCGCTCGGGGCGGTGGTGCCGGCGCGGAGTACGGGGGCGCGCTGCGAGGAGTGCGCGCGGCTGGACCGGGCGCACTCCGTGGCCGCCGACACCCTCGACGATCCGCGGCCGTACCGCGTCTACCTGGCGTGGTTCGGGCCCGGGATGGCCAAGGTCGGGATCACCGCGGTGGCGCGTGGCTCGGCACGGCTGCTGGAGCAGGGGGCGGTCTGCTTCAGCTGGCTGGGCACCGGGCCGCTGATGGCGGCGCGGCGCACCGAGGAGCTGCTGCGTGCCGCGCTCGGGGTGCCCGACCGGATCCCCTACACCGACAAGCGGGCGGTGCGGGCGGCACTTCCCGAGGGGGAGGCGGAACGGGCCGCGGAGATCGCCGGGTTGCACGCGCGGGCGGTGGCGCTGAGCGGCTGGCCGGAGTCGCTCGGCCGTGAGCCGTTCCGGCCCGTCGATCACGTCGGGGTGTTCGGGCTGGCGGGGCTGCCGGCCGCCGTGGGGGAGGTGAGCGAGCTGGTCGCGGGGGGTGTGGTGAGCGGGGAGCTGGTGGCCGCCGCCGGGCCGGACCTGCATCTGGCGACGAGCGGCGGGGTGGTGGTGCTGGACACGCGGCTGCTGGCCGGGTGGGGGCTGGTTCCGGTCGGAGGGCGGGAGCGGGAGCCCGACGTGCCGGTCAGGAGGTCCAAGGGGAGGGCGGGACTGCAGGACGGGCTGTTCTGACCCGGCGCCGACCCGGTTCCGAACCGCTTCCGAGCCGGTCCGGTCCCGGATCGCCGCCTCCACGGGGGTGGACCGGGCGCTTGGTCAGGAGTGATCGTGGCGGCATGGGTGCTCACTCCGACACGCGTACCGAAGTCTCCGACGTGCGGCGCTTCTGGGAAGGACTCGGGCTGCCCGGGCTCGTCGACGTGCACACGCACTTCATGCCGGAGCGGGTGCTGCGCAAGGTGTGGGCGTACTTCGACGCGCTCGGACCGCTGACCGGCGGGATCGAGTGGCCGATCACCTACCGGAAGGAGGAGGGCGAACGGGCGGACCTGCTCAGGGAGTTCGGGGTGCGGGCCTTCACCGCCATGCTCTACCCGCACAAGCCGGGCATGGCGCGCCCGCTCAACGACTGGGCGGCCGGCTTCGCCGGTCGCACGCCGGACTGCCTGCACACCGCGACGCTGTTCCCCGAGCCGGGGGTCGCGGAGTACGTCCGGGACGCCGTCGAGGCGGGGGCGCGGGTGTTCAAGGCGCATGTGCAGGTGGGCGCGTACGACCCGGCCGACGCGTCGCTGGACGAGGTCTGGGGGCTGCTCGCCGAGGCGGGTGTCCCGGTGGTGATCCACTGCGGGTCCGGTCCCGCGCCCGGCAGGCACACCGGCCCCGGGCCGGTCGCGCGGGTGCTCGAGCGGCACCCCCGGCTCCGGCTGATCGTGGCGCACCTCGGGATGCCCGAGTACGAGGACTTCCTGGACCTCGCCGAGCGGTACGGGGAGGTGCGGCTGGACACCACCATGGCGTTCACCGACTTCAGCGAACGCATGATGCCGTTCCCCCGGCGGGCCCTGCCCCGGCTGGCCGCCCTCGGCGACCGTGTCCTGCTCGGCTCCGACTTCCCCAACATCCCGTACCCGTACGTCCACCAGCTCGATGCCCTGGAGCGGCTGGGCCTGGGGGAGGCGTGGCTGAGGGCGGTCTGCCACGACAACGCGGCCCGGCTCTTCGGCCTGCCCGGCGAAGGCCTGCCCGTCTGAGGGCCTCTCACGTTTCTCAGCGAAAACACAGAGTGCCGAAAGAGTGCTCTCAGAGGACGCCGACATCGTGTGGGGCATGACCACGATCTCGCCCCGGGGGCGCACCGAACTGCTGAGGCCGGACGGGAGCCCCGTCCGCGTGCTCGTGGTGGACGACGAGCAGTCGATCACCGAACTGCTGTCCATGGCCCTGCGGTACGAGGGCTGGCAGATCCGCAGCGCGGGGGACGGCCAGGGCGCCCTCCGGGCCGCGCGGGAGTTCCGGCCCGATGCCGTCGTCCTGGACATGATGCTGCCGGACATGGACGGGCTGTCCGTCCTCGGGCGGCTGCGCCGCGAACTGCCGGACGCGTCCGTGCTGTTCCTGACCGCCAGGGACGCCGTCGAGGACCGTATCGCGGGGCTGACCGCCGGCGGCGACGACTACGTCACCAAGCCGTTCAGCCTGGAGGAGGTCGTCGCCCGGCTGCGCGGTCTGATCCGGCGCTCCGGGGCGGCCGACCGCAGGACCGAGTCGACGCTGGTCGTCGGCGACCTCACCCTCGACGAGGACAGCCACGAGGTCACCCGGGGCGGGGAGAACATCCACCTCACCGCCACCGAGTTCGAGCTGCTGCGCTTCCTCATGCGCAACCCGCGGCGCGTGCTCAGCAAGGCGCAGATCCTCGACCGGGTCTGGTCGTACGACTTCGGCGGGCAGGCGAACGTCGTCGAGCTGTACATCTCGTATCTGCGCAAGAAGATCGACGCCGGGCGGGATCCGATGATCCACACCCGGCGCGGTGCCGGGTACCTGCTCAAGCCCGCGGTGTGACGGCGGGCAGGAGACGGCCGCAGACCCTGCGGACGCGCCTCGTCGTCGCGTCCGTGGTGCTGATCGCCGTGGTGTGCGCGGTGATCGGCACGGTGACGACGCTCGCCCTGCGGTCCCATCTGTACGACCAGCTCGACGGCCGGGTGGGGGAGGTGGCCAAGCGCGCGGCGGGCGGCCCCGAGGAGGGCGGGCCGCGCCCGCGGCCCCTGGGCGACGAGGGCCCCCTCGACTTCGTCACCAAGGGCCCGCAGGGCATCGGCACCATCGGCGTCACCGTCGAGGACGGCCGGGTGACCGACGGGATCGTCGGCAAGCCCAGGACGGAGAACGGGGTCAGGACGCCCGAGGCCACCGCCCTCACCACCGCCCAGCTCGCGGCCTTCGCGACCGTCCCGCGGGACCCCGAGCCGCACACCGTGGACGTCCCGGGCCTGGGCGAGTACCGGGTGCGGTACGAGAGCGGCCGGAACGGCGCGTTCTACGTCGCCCTTCCGACCGACGACACCGACGACACCATCAGCACCCTCATCCTGGTCGAGATCAGCGTCACCGGCGCCGGACTGGTCGCGGCCGGGATCGCCGGGTACGTCCTCGTGGGCGTCGCCACCCGCCCCCTGCGCAAGGTCGCCGCCACCGCCACCCGGGTGTCCGAACTGCCCCTGCACAGCGGTGAGGTGAACCTGGAGGAGCGCGTCCCGGAGTCCGAGTGCGATCCGCACACCGAGGTCGGCCGGGTCGGCGCCGCGCTGAACCGCATGCTCGACCACGTCCACGGCGCGCTGCACGCCCGCCAGGAGAGCGAGACGCGGGTGCGGCAGTTCGTCGCGGACGCCGGCCACGAGCTGCGCACGCCGCTGGCCTCCATCCGCGGCTACGCCGAACTCACCCGGCGCGGACGGGAGGAGGCCGGCCCCGACACCCGGCACGCGCTGCGGCGGATCGAGTCCGAGGCGGACCGGATGACCCTGCTGGTCGAAGACCTGCTGCTGCTCGCCCGACTGGACGCCGGGCGGCCCCTCCGGTTCGAGGAGACGGACCTCGTACCGCTGGTCGTGGACACCGTCAGCGACGCCCGCGCGGCCGGCCGGGACCACGTCTGGCGGCTGGAGCTGCCCGACGGCCCCGCGCCGGTGCTCGCCGACGCCGCCCGGCTCCAGCAGGTGCTGGTCAACCTGCTCGGCAACGCCCGCAGTCACACCCCGCCGGGGACCACCGTCACCGCCCGGGTGCGCCGCAGCGGTCCCCGGGTGTGCGTGGACGTGGCGGACGACGGGCCGGGCATTGCGCCGGAGCTGCTCCCGCACGTCTTCGAACGGTTCGCGCGCGGCGACTCGGCGCGCACCCGTGCCACCGGTTCGACCGGCCTGGGGCTGGCCATCGTGCAGGCCGTGGCGACCGCGCACGACGGTGCCGTGACCGTCGACAGCGTGCCCGGCAGGACCGTGTTCACGCTCCGTCTGCCCGCCGTGGACACCCCGCCGGCACCCCCGGCACCCCCGCCGCCGCGGCCCTCACAGGCACGGCACAGCCTCACCACACGGGCGCGACAGGGTGCTTGAGGAGGGTCGGTTCCATGCGAACCGATTCCTCTCCCGGCACCCTGCCGGCACGGGAGCACCTCCCGGCCGCCGGAGCCGGCACACCGGTCCTGGACGTAGTGATCCCCGTCTACAACGAGGAGAAGGACCTCCAGCCGTGCGTCCGCGGACTGCACGAGCACCTCACCCGCACCTTCCCCTACGCGTTCCGCATCACGATCGCCGACAACGCGTCCACGGACGGCACCCCGCGCGTGGCCGGGCTGCTGGCGGAGCGGATCGCGGAGGTCAGGTCCGTCCGGCTGGAGCAGAAGGGGCGCGGCCGGGCGCTGCGGAGCGTCTGGTCGGCCTCGGACGCCCCCGTCCTCGCCTACATGGACGTGGACCTGTCCACCGACCTGAACGCGCTGCTGCCGCTGGTGGCCCCGCTGATCTCCGGCCACTCCGACCTCGCCATCGGCTCCCGGCTGAGCCGGAGTTCCCGGGTCGTGCGCGGCGCCAAACGGGAGTTCATCAGCCGTTCCTACAACCTGATCCTGCGCGGCTCGCTCCAGGCGCGGTTCTCCGACGCGCAGTGCGGGTTCAAGGCGATCCGCCGTGACGTGGCCCAGGCGCTGCTGCCGCTGGTGGAGGACACCGGCTGGTTCTTCGACACCGAACTGCTGGTGCTCGCCGAGCGGGCCGGACTGCGGATCCACGAGGTGCCGGTCGACTGGGTCGACGACCCCGACTCGACCGTGCACATCGTGCGGACGGCGACCGACGACCTCAAGGGCGTGTGGCGGGTGGGCAGGGCGCTCGCCACCGGTTCGCTGCCGCTGGACCGGCTCGCGCGTCCCTTCGGCGACGATCCGCGCGACCGGGACATCGAGGACGTGCCGCAGGGGCTGGCCCGCCAGTTGGTCGGCTTCTGCGTCGTCGGAGCGCTGTCCACCCTCTTCTACCTGCTGCTCTACAGCGGTTTCAGGTCCTTCGCCGGTTCCCAGCCGGCCAACGGACTCGCCCTGCTGGTCTCGGCGGTCGCCAACACCGCCGCCAACCGGCGGCTCACCTTCCGGGTGCGGGGGCGCAGGGGCGCGGTACGGCACCAGGCGCAGGGGCTGGTCGTCCTCGGCATCGGCCTCGTCCTGACCGGCGGTTCGCTCGCCGCGCTGAACACGGCGACGACCGAACCCGCCCGCTCCACCGAGCTGGCGGTCCTGGTCACCGCCAACCTCGCGGCGACGGTGCTGCGGTTCCTGCTCTTCCGGGCGTGGGTGTTCCCCGAGACCGACGGGCTCCCCGCTCACGCTCCCGCCCCCGACCGCTCCCGGTCTTCCGACAACGACCCGAGGGACTCCCGATGACCACGCAGCACGACCGGACGAGCCCTCCGGCGGATCCCGCCGCCGGGAACCCGCCCCGCCCGGCGCCCCGGCACCGGGCCGACGCGCCCGTGCCGGACGCACCCGGGCGGTCCCCCGCCCGCGGACCGTGGCGCGGCCGGCCCGGGGACCCCCGCTGGGCGCGCCCGGCCCTCCTCGGCCTGCTGCTGGTGACCGGTCTGCTCTACCTGTACAACCTGAGCGCCTCCGGATACGCCAACTCCTTCTACTCGGCGGCCGTCCAGGCCGGCAGCCAGTCCTGGAAGGCGTTCTTCTTCGGCTCGCTGGACGCGGCGAACGCCATCACCGTGGACAAGCCCCCGGCCGCGCTGTGGCCGATGGGACTCTCCGTCAGGATCTTCGGCCTGAACTCCTGGGCGATCCTCGTGCCCGAGGTGCTCATGGGCGTCGGCACGGTCGCCGTCGTGCACGCGGCGGTGCGCCGCCGCTCCGGTCCGGGGGCGGGCCTGATCGCGGGCGCGGTGCTCGCGCTCACCCCGGTCGCGGCACTGATGTTCCGGTTCAACAACCCGGACGCGCTGCTGGCGCTGCTGATGTCCCTCGCCTGCCACCTCGTCGTCCGGGCCCTGGAGGACGGCCGTACGAAGTGGCTGGTGTGGGCCGGGGCCGCGATCGGGTTCGCCTTCCTCACCAAGACGCTCCAGGCGTTCCTGATCCTCCCGGCGCTCGCGCTCGCCTACGGTGTCTGCGCCCCGGTGAAGGTGCGGAAGCGGCTGGCGCAGCTGGCGCTGGCGGCCGTCGCGCTGGTCGTCTCCGGTGGCTGGTGGGTGGCGGTCGTCGAGCTGTGGCCCGCGTCCTCGCGTCCGTACATCGGCGGTTCGCAGAACAACAGCTTCCTGGAGCTGACCTTCGGCTACAACGGCCTCGGCCGGCTCAACGGCGAGGAGACCGGCAGTGTCGGAGGCGGCGGTGGCGGCACCGGTCGGTGGGGCGAGACCGGCTGGGACCGGATGTTCGACTCCGAGGTCGGCGGCCAGATCTCCTGGCTGCTGCCCGCCGCGCTGATCCTGCTCGTCGCGGGCCTCGTCCTCACCCGCGGGACCGGGCGGACCGACCCGGCCCGGAGTTCCTTCCTGGTCTGGGGCGGCTCGCTGCTGACGACCATGGCGGTCTTCAGCTTCATGGCGGGCATCTTCCACCAGTACTACACGGTGGCCCTCGCCCCCTACCTGGCGGCCGTGGTCGGCATGGGCGCGGCGGCCCTGTGGGAGAGGCGGCAGGCGACCTGGGCCGCGCTCACCCTCGCCGCCGCCGTCACGGCCACCGCGGCCTGGGGCTGGGTACTGCTGAACCGCACGCCCGGCCATCTGCCGTGGCTGAAGTGGGCGGTCCTGGTCGGCGGGCTGGTCGCGGCGCTCGGGACGGTCTTCGCGGGCCGGGTGGGACGGCCGCTGGCGTCGGCGGCGGCCGGACTGGGGCTGGTGGCCTCACTGGCCGGTCCGGCCGCGTACACGTTCAGCACGCTGCAGGAGGGCCACACCGGTTCCATCGTCACGGCCGGTCCCGCCGGGGCGGGCATGGGCGGCACGGGCCGTCCGGCCGGCGGTCCCGGCGAGGGCCGGAACCAGCAGGGCCTGCCGGGGCGGACCCCGCCGGGGGCGGGCGCCGACGGCACCGGCGGCTTCCCCGGCGGCGGCCCGACGGGCCGGAACGGTCAGGACGGCCGGGCCCCGCAGGACGGCACCGGCAACAGTGCCGAGACCGTCCCGCCGGGCGGTCGCGCCGACGGCGGTGACGGTGGCGGCGGCATGGGCGGGCTGCTCGGCGGCGCGAGCGTCGGCTCCGAGGCGAAGGAGCTGCTGGAAGCGGACGCCGAGGACTACACCTGGGCGGCCGCCGCGATCGGCGCCCAGAACGCCGCGAGCTACCAACTCGCCACCGGTGAGCCCGTGATGGCGATCGGCGGCTTCAACGGGACCGACCCGTCCCCGACCCTGGCCCGGTTCCGGCGGTACGTGGCGGAAGGAAGGATCCACTACTTCGTCGCCGGCGGCGGAACGGGCGGGGGCGACTCCGGCGGCTCCGCGCAGATCGCCGCGTGGGTGGCGGAGAACTTCGAGGAGGTCACGGCCGGCTCGACCACCTTCTACGACCTCACGCGGAGGACGAGCGACTGACGATCACGCGCCCGGGCGGAGGGACCAGCGAGTTGTACGCTGTATGGGAGCTGTTCTACGGTGTACAGCATGACGACGTCCCCCCAGGAGCACACCTCCGACCGGGCCCCGGACCAGGAGCGGCAGGCCCGGCCGCCCGAGCAGCTCCAGGGGCACTCCCGGCGCTGGCTGATCCTCGGTGTCATCTGCCTCGCCCAGCTCACCGTGCTGCTGGACAACACCGTCCTGAACGTGGCGATCCCCTCGCTCACCCGGGAGATGGACGCGTCGACCGCCGACATCCAGTGGATGATCAACGCGTACTCCCTGGTGCAGTCGGGTCTGCTGCTCACCGCGGGCAACGCCGCCGACCGCCACGGCCGCAAGCGGATGCTGATCGTGGGCCTGGCCCTGTTCGGCGTGGGGTCGCTGGTGGCCGGACTGGCCCAGTCGTCCGGCCAGTTGATCGCGGCGCGGGCGGGCATGGGCGTCGGCGGCGCGCTGCTGCTGACCACGACCCTCGCCGTCGTGATGCAGATCTTCACGCCCGAGGAACAGCCCAAGGCGATCGGCATCTGGAGCGCCGTCAACTCGCTCGGCTTCGCGGCCGGTCCGCTGGTCGGCGGCTTCATGCTGGACCACTTCTGGTGGGGGGCGATCTTCCTGGTCAACCTGCCGGTCGTGGCCCTCGGCCTGGCCGCCGTCGTGGCCTACGTCCCCGAGTCCAGGAACCGGCAGGGCGAGCGTCCCGACCTGCTCGGCGCCGTGCTGTCCACCATCGGCATGGCGACACTGGTCTACGCGATCATCTCCGGCCCCGAACACGGCTGGACCTCGGGCCGGGTGCTGGCCACGGCGGCCGCGGCCGTGGTGGTCCTCGGCGCCTTCGCGTACTGGGAGAGCCGGATCCCCCACCCGATGCTCGACCCGCACTTCTTCCGCAACCGCCGGTTCACGGGGGCGGTCGGCGGTCTGGTGCTGATCACCTTCGGCATGGGCGGAGCGCTCTTCCTGCTCACCCAGTACCTGCAGTTCGTCCTCGGCTACGGCCCCCTGGAGGCGGGCCTGCGCACCGCACCGATGGCCCTGACCGTCGTCGCCCTCAACTTCACGGGTGTGGGCACGAGGTGGGCGGCGAAAATGGGCACCCCGGTCTCCATCGCCCTCGGCATGACGATGATGGCGGGCGGGCTGGTGGCGATCGCCACCCTCACCGAGCACGGTTACGCCGGCACGCTGCTCGGCCTGGTCCTGATCGGGGCGGGCACGGCGATCGGCAGCCCGGTGATGGCGCACGCGGTCATGAGTTCCATACCCCGCGAGAAGGCGGGCGTCGGGGCCGGGATCAACGGCACCCTCGCCGAGTTCGGCAACGGGCTCGGGGTCGCCGTGCTGGGCGCGGTGCTGGGCGCGCGGTTCGCGGCGCTGGTCCCGGTGGCGGCGAGCTCGCTCCCGGCGGCGCTGGCCGCGGCGGAGTCGGAGAGCGAGCGGGCGCGGATCACCGACGCGTTCTCCTCCGGGCTGGAGACGAGTCAACTGGTGGGCGCGCTGGCCGTGCTGCTCGGCGGGCTGATCGCGGCGGCGTTGCTGCGCCGGGCGGACCGGGCAGACTCCGGGGAGAAGGCCTGAGAGCCGGGGCCGTCCGAGGAGGGACGGGCCGTTCGCGCCCCGGTGGGGGTGCCCGGCATGACCGGCGTCGGCGAGTCGAGGAAGGTGCGCCATGGTGAGGGCAGCCCAGCGGTCCGAGAGGGCGGCGCGGTCCAGCGTCTGGCTGGAGGGCCTGGAGGGCAGGGCCCGCCGGAGCGGGCGCGGCGGCGGGCAGCCGTCGGGACTGGACCGGGACCGGATCACCGAGGCCACCGTCCGGCTGCTGGACGCCGAGGGCCTGGCCAAGTTCTCCATGCGGCGGCTCGCGGCCGAGCTGAACGTGACGGCGATGTCCGTCTACTGGTACGTCGACACCAAGGACGACCTCCTCGAACTCGCCCTGGACGCGGCCTTCGGCGGGCTCACGCTGCCCGACCCGGCCGCCGACGAGGACTGGCGGGACCAACTGCGCACGCTCGCGCGGGAGTACCGCGCCCTTCTGGTGCGTCACCCCTGGCTGTCGCCGCTGGCCGGGAGGTTCCTCAACATCGGGCCCAACGCGCTGTCGTTCTCCCGGGTGGTCCAGCAGGTCATCCGCAAGACGGGCCTGCCCGCGCACGGGGTGACCGGGGCCATCTCCGCCGTCTTCCAGTTCGTGTACGGCTACGGCACGATCGAGGGCCACTTCCTCGCCCGCGTCGCCACGACGGGCATGACCCCCGACGAGTACCACCGGCACGCCATGAGCGAGGTGACGCAGTCACCGGACGCCTCCGAGGTCATCCAGGAGTCGACGAGGATCATGGCGGCCCGCGGCGGCGACACGGTCGAGGAGATGCTGGAACGGGACTTCGCCTTCGCCCTGGACCTGCTGGTCGCGGGCATCGAGACGATGGTGGCCCGCAGCCGGGACTGAGGAGACGAGGGCCGGGGAGACGCAGACCGGGAGGCCGAGGACCGAGAGGCCGAAGAGGCGGCCTACTCCTCCTCGACCAGCCGTGCCGGGAACCCGCCGGTCGCCACCGGGCCCCATCGCTCGGGAGTGATCCGGATGATCGACTTGCCCTGCTTGACCATGGCCGCCCGGTACTCGTCCCAGTCGGGGTGCTCCCCGGCGATGTTCCGGTAGTACTCCACCAGCGGCTCCACCGAGTCGGGCGCGTCCACGACCTCGGCGGTGCCGTCGATCTGCACCCAGGGACCGTTCCACTCGTCGCTCAGGACGATCAGGCTCACCCGGGCGTCCCTCTTCGCGTTGCGGGTCTTGGCACGCTCCGGGTACGTGGAGACCACGATCCGGCCCGAGTCGTCGACCCCGCAGGTCAGCGGCGAGCCCTGGGGGGCGCCGTCGGACCGCCGGGTCAGCAGGATCGCACGGTGCCGGGGCCGTACGAAGTCCAGCAGCTCGTCCAGGGAGACGCGGGTGTTCGTCGCGATGTTCGGTGCCATGGCGTCAGCCTAGGCCGCCATCGCCTCCGGGAGGTTGTCGTACACGGGGACGTCGCGGCGCAGGCCGGTCAGCTCCAGGACACGGCTCGCCATGCCGTCCGCCAGGGCCGCCACGTGCACGCGGGTGCCGGGGTACAGCAGTCGGCGCACCTCGTTGATGAGACGGACGCCCTGGGAGTCCATGAACCGGGTGGAGGTCAGGTCGAGCACCAGCGTTCCCGGCGGACCGCCGGGACGGTTGCGGGTCTGGGACACGATCAGCGGCAGCAGACCGGCGGCGGTGGAGAAGTCGATCTCCGCGGGGAACGGGAACAGCACGCGTTCGGACAGGTCACGTGGATCGGGAAGGGGGTTCGGAAGGAAGGTCACGGCACTCACCTGGCAGATGTTCGTCCGGATTCCGGTAAGGCCGCTTCCTGACCCGTCCGCCCATTGCACCATGCCGGAGGGCCCCGGCGAAAGCGGCCTCCGGGGGAGTGATCACCGCGGGCCCGGACGTCGCAGGTCCGGGCGTCACCTCACGGCAACCGAACCGCTAGAGTTCTGTATGTCCTGTGCTCGCAGTCAGGAATGTGCTGCGGAGCTCTCCTGCGCACGGCCGTATGGCCGTGCACGCCGAAGAGGTTCGTGGTGGCTGCGCCTGAGTTTCCTGATTTGCCCTGTTTTCCGACGGGTGTCGACCTGGCGGAAGCGCTGACGTCCGCGGCACGGCAACTTCACGAGACGCCCACCCCGCACTCCACCCTGGACACCGCGGTCCGCCTCGCGGTGGACCTCGTGCCCGGTGCCGAGCACGCCGGCATCTCCCTCATCGAACGGGACAACCGGCGCCGCACGCTCGCCTGGACCGACGAGATCGTGCGCGCCGCCGAGGACGGCGACCCCGCCGGGGAGAACCGGCCGTACTGGGAGCGCCTGTGGACCGCCCCGGTGGCCGAGGTCGCGGACAGCGAGGGCGACGAGGGCGAGGACGCGCTGGCCGGACTGGGCCTGCGGTCCGTGCTGTCGCTGCGGCTGCGCGCCGACCGCCGCCGGCTGACCGTGCTCACCGCCTACGCCCGCAAGCCGCGCGCCTTCGACGAGGCCGCGCTCAGGATCGGCCGGCTGTTCACCGTGCACGTCGGCATCGCCCTGGAGTCCGCCACCGTGCGCGAGCAGCTCACCGAGGCCATGCGCACCCGGGACCTGATCGGCCAGGCCACCGGCATCCTCATGGAGCGCCTGGACATCGACGCGGCCGGGGCCTTCGACAGCCTGGTGCGGGCCTCGCAGCGGGAGAACGTGAAGCTCCGCGACCTCGCCCGCCGCATCGTCGACGCGCACAACTCCCCCGACGCCCGGTGACCCGCCCGTGGGCGTGGGCGGCCGTCCACGGGATATCCGTACGGTCATGACTTCCGAGACGCCCGACACGCTCGACCAGGCGATGGTGCGCAGCCGTGGTCTCGACACGCTGCTGCGCGATCTGACCGACCGCGCGGTGCGGGAGGTGCCCGGAGCCGTCGCGTGCAGCATCACGGTGCGCCGTGCCGGCCGGTTGCTGACCCTCGCGGGCAGTGCGGGCCTGCCGAGCGGTCTCGACCAGCGGCAGTACGAGAACGGCTCGGGTCCCTGCGTGCAGGCCGCCGAGACCGGCACCGAGCAGTACGCCCCCGACCTGGCCACCGAGACGCGCTGGCCCGCGTACACGCGGTACGCGCTGGCCACCGGGGTGCGCACGGTGCTGGCGGTCCCGCTGGACGTGGCGGGTGAGCCGGACGCCGCGCTCAACCTCTACGGCGAGCGGACCGGCGGCCTCGCCGCCGGACGGGACGCGGCCCGCGCCTTCGCGGCCCGCGTGGCGGACGCCGTCACCACCGCCCTGCACATCGAACGCCGTCGGCAGTCCGCCGCCGACGTCCGCACCGCCCTGCTCTCGCGCAGCATCATCGACCAGGCGATCGGCATCCTCATGGCCCACGAGCAGATAGACGCCGGCCAGGCACTGGAACGACTGCGCCGCCTCTCGCAGGACCGGAACATCAAACTCCGCGACCTGTGCGCCCAGGTGGTGGCGCGCACCGAGGACAGGTCCTCACGCGGCCGGAAGTGACGTCCCCCGCACCGCCTGGACGTCCAGTTCCACCCTGAGCGTCGTGCCGATGGCCGCGACGCCCGCCTGGAGGACCTGGTTGTAGTTCATCGCGAAGTCCTCGCGCCGCAGTTCGGCCGTGGCGCGGAACGCCGCCCGCGTGCCGCCCCACGGGTCCGGCCCGGTGCCGAGGTACGCCAGGTCCAGGTCGACCGGCCGGACGACACCGCGCATCGTCAGTTCGCCGTGGACCGTCCAGCGGTCGGAGCCGGCGGCGGTCAGGCCGGTGGACCGGTAGGTGATCTCGGGGTACCGCTCGACGTCCAGGAAGTCGGCCGACCGCAGATGGGTGTCGCGCGCGCCGTTGCCGGTGTCGATGGAGGCCGCCCGGATCACCGCCTCCACCCGGGACCCGGTGACCTCGTCCGGCGCGATCTCCAGCGCGGCGGAGAAGTCGGTGAACCGGCCGCGCACGCTGGAGATGCCCAGGTGCCGGGCGACGGCGGACACGCTCGAATGCGCGGGGTCCACGGTCCACGGACCGGGCGGCGGCAGCTCGGTGCCGCCCTGCCGGGCCAGGGTGACCGTCCCGATCCCGGCCCGCCCGCTCGCGGTGACGATCGCGCTGGCGGCGGCGGGCGCGTAGCCGACGGCGGTGACGACGACGGTGTACGCCCCCGGCGCCAGCCCGGTGGCGTCCCGGACGACGCCCTCGGCGTCCGCCTCGGCCCGCAGCACCTGCGTGCCGGTCGCGTCGGTCACCGTGACGACCGCGTGCGACACGGCCCATCCGTCCCGGGTACGGATCCTCGCGGTCAGTGGCATCCCGTTTTCTCCCTGCAAAGGATTGCGAATCGGTCGTCGTGGGACCGGCCCGTGACGGGGCGCGTCTCCGCTACGGAACGCGCCCGCCCGCCACGGGCCGGGGTCCGGTCACTCGCCCGGGTGGGCGAGTTCGATGTCGTGGCCGTCGACTCCGCCTCCGGCGACCGTCACCGTGGTGGCCACCGGCGGGTAGCCCGTGGCGATGACGGTGTACTCGCCGCCGTCCAGGTCGGCGAAGGCGTACGCCCCGTCCGCACCGGTCGTCGCCGTGCCGACCACGTTGCCCGCCGCGTCGACCAGGGTCACCCGGGCGTCGGCCAGCGGCCCGTGGGGGGCGCGGACCACGCCCTGCACCCGGGCGCCGGTCTCCAGCTCGACCTCCAGCCGGGTCGTCCCGGTGCCGCCCACCTCGACGGGCAGCGCGCGCGGCCGGTGACCGGCGGCGTTCACCGCGACGGTCACCGTGCCCGGCACCAGCTCGGCGAAGGAGAACTCGCCCTGCTCACCGGTGCTCCCGGTGGCCAGCAGGTCCCCGCGCACGTCGGTGACGATCACCATCGCGCCCGGCACCGGGAGCCCGCTGTCGGCGGCCCGGACCAGACCGGTCAGGCCGCTGGTCCCGCCGAGCAGGATGTCGTAGCTGACGGGCTCGCCGTTCACCACGATCGTGGACGCCTGCGGCTGGTGGCCGTCGGCGGAGGCGATCAGGACGTACGACCCGCTCCCGGGCGCGTCCACCGCGTAGGAGCCGTCGGCCTGCGCCACCGACCGGCCCAGCTGACGTCCGGCCAGCGAGATCAGCGTGACGGCTGCCTGCGGCACGGGCGCGCTCTCGGTGCCCCGCACGACACCGCGCACCGGGATGCCGCCGCCGGCGGACTCCTCCGGGCGGGCGAGGGTGGCGACGGCGGACAGCGGCCGGGTGAACGTGTCCCGGTCCGCGGCCTCGGTGGCCGCGACGGCGGCGGACCGGCCCGGGTCCTTCTCGGCGGCCGGGGCGGTGGCCTCCTCGGCGGCCGGGGCGGTGGCCGAAGTCGCGGCGGGGGCCGCGGCCGGCGCCTCGGCCGCCTGGGCCAGTGCGCCCGCGGTGCGCAGCGGGACCTCCTTGATGAACAGGGTCACCAGGAAGCCGAGGAAGGCGATCGGCGCGACGTACAGGAAGATGTCGGCGATGCCGTGCCCGTAGGCGCTCTCCAGCCAGGTGCGGATGGGCGCGGGCAGCAGGTCCATGTCGGGGATCGCGCCGCCGCCGGCGGCCCGGGCGGCCGCCGCCCGGTCCTCCGGTCCGAGCGTGCCGATGGTGTCCGTGGCGTAGTGGCTGATCCGGGAGGACATCACGGAGCCGAGCACCGAGACGCCCACCGCACCGCCGAGGGACCGGAAGAAGGTCACGACCGAGGACGCCGCGCCCAGGTCGCCCGGGGCCACCTGGTTCTGCGTGCAGAGCACCAGGTTCTGCATCATCATGCCGATGCCCAGACCCATCAGCGCCATGAAGAGGGCGATGCGCCAGTACGGGGTGTCGTAGCGCATGGTGCCCATCAGGCCCAGGCCCGCCGTCAGCAGCACACCGCCGACCAGCAGCCAGCTCTTCCACTTGCCGGTCTTGGTGATGATCAGGCCGGACACCGTGGACGACACGAACAGGCCGCCGATCATCGGGATCGTCATGACGCCCGACATGGTCGGGGACTGGCCCCGGGCCAGCTGGAAGTACTGGCTGAAGTAGACGGTGCCCGCGAACATCGCGATGCCGACGAACAGCGAGGCGAGCGACGCCAGGGTGATGGTGCGGTTGCGGAACAGCCGCAGCGGGATGATCGGCTCGGCGGCCCTGGACTCGACCAGGACGAAGATCAGCGCGAGGACGACCGCACCGCCGACCATCGCGTACGTCTGCCAGGACAGCCAGTCGTACTTGTCGTCGGCGAAGGTCACCCAGACGAGCAGCAGGCAGACGGCCGCGGTGACGAAGAAGGCGCCGGCCCAGTCGACCTTGACCTTGCGCTTGACCACCGGCAGGTCCAGCGTCTTCTGCAGCACGATCAGGGCGATCAACGCGAACGGCACGCCGACGTACAGGCACCAGCGCCAGCCGAGCCAGCTGGTGTCGGTGATGACACCGCCGAGCAGCGGTCCGCCGACGGTCGCGACGGCGAACGTCGCGCCCAGGTAGCCGGAGTAGCGCCCGCGCTCGCGCGGGGAGATCATCGCGGCCATGATGATCTGCGCCAGGGCGGACAGACCGCCGGCGCCCAGCCCCTGGATGACCCGGGCGGCGATCAGCGTGCCGGGGTTGTGCGCCGTACCGGCCACCACGGACCCGATGACGAAGACCACCAGGGCTATCTGGACCAGCGCCTTCTTGCTGACGAGGTCGGCGAGCTTGCCCCACAGGGGAGTGGACGCCGTCATCGCCAGCAGCGAGGCGGTGACGACCCAGGTGTAGGCGCTCTGGCCGCCGCCGAGGTCGGAGACGATCTCGGGCAGGGCGTTGGTGACGATGGTGGAGGACAGGATCGCGGCGAACATGCCGAGCAGCAGGCCCGACAGTGCCTCCATGATCTGCCGGTGCGTCATCGGAGCATGGCCTTCGGAGGAGCCTCCCCCGTGCTTGGCATGAGCCCGCACACCGGCTGGTGTGGTCGTTGCCATGGACTTCCTTCTCTTACGTGCTTGCGGGTGTACGGGTGGTCCGTTCGGGAGCGGGAGGCGCCGGGCGGGGCGGCGGGGGAGCCGGGCGGATCGCGGGCCGGCCCTCGCCGAAGCTGTCCCTGAGGCGGGCCATGAGCTGGGTGAGCCGGCCGATCTCCTCGTCCGGCCAGTCGCCCAGACGCTCGGCGAGCAGCTGCGTGGTCCGCCGGAACAGCTCGTCGAGCTGGGCCTGGCCGGCGGGGGTGAGGCGCAGGATGCGGGAGCGCTTGTCGGCGGGGTCGGGGGAGCGTTCGATCCAGCCGCGCTCGGCCACGTGGGCGACGTGGCGGCTGGTGACCGACAGGTCCACGGAGAGCAGCTCGGCCAGCTTGCTCATGCGCATGTCGCCGTGGCGGCCGAGCAGCGACAGCACGGCGGCGGAACCGCTGTGGCAGTCGGCCGGCATGATCCGGCGCATCTCCCGCTTCACCGCGCCGAAGGCGCTGAACTGCCGGACCAGTTCCTCGTACTGCGCCTGCTCGGCCATGGCACCTCCCATTGTTGCTTAGGGCAACCATAGAAGTTGATGGTTGCTACAGGCAATGAAAAAGAGGTGGTGCGGGACAAAAACTTGGCAAAGGCAAGTAATCGCAGGAGTAAACATGCAGGTGGGGCGCACGGCGCGCCCGGCGGCGGTTCCCGCCTCCCGGGTCCTGCCCGCGCCCCGGGCGCCCGGGCCGCGGGGCAGGACCCGGTCCGTCCGGCCGTCAACCCCGTGTCCCCGCCCCCACTTGGGCCCTCCGGCGGGGATTCGCTAGGGTCTCGGGGCATGGCTAACACCCAGGGCCCGCAGGGCAACCACGACCCCGCCGGCAGCACCCAGATGTTCCGCGCGTTCGTCGACGAGGCCCCCCAGGGGCGGCAGGCCGCCGCTTCGGGCGGTGGGCCGCGGATCGGCCTGATCGTCGGCGTCGTCGTCGCCGTGGCGGTCGTCGCGGCGGTGGCCTGGCTCGCGCTGAAGTAACGCGCGCCGAAGCGACCGGACGAGAACACGGCGGCCGACGACAACACGGCGGCCGCCGTTGCGCCCACGGAAGGAGGCGCCCCGGCGGCCCGGTGTCGTGCCTCGGTGCCTCAGTCCGAGATGAGACCCTCCCGCAGCTGGGCCAGGGTCCGGGTCAGCAGCCGCGAGACGTGCATCTGGGAGATGCCGACCTCCTCGCCGATCTGCGACTGGGTCATGTTGGCGAAGAAGCGCAGCATGATGATCCGCCGCTCGCGGGGCGGCAGCTTGGCCAGCAGGGGCTTGAGCGACTCCCGGTACTCCACGCCCTCCAGCGCCGTGTCCTCGTAGCCGAGCCGGTCGGCGAGGGAGCCCTCGCCGCCGTCGTCCTCGGGCGCCGGGGAGTCCAGCGAGGAGGCGGTGTAGGCGTTGCCGACCGCGAGGCCGTCGACCACGTCCTCCTCCGACACGCCCAGCGTGGCGGCGAGTTCGGTGACCGTCGGGGAGCGGTCCAGCTTCTGGGAGAGCTCGTCGCTGGCCTTCGTCAGCGCCAGGCGCAGCTCCTGCAGCCGGCGCGGCACCCGCACCGACCACGACGTGTCGCGGAAGAACCGCTTGATCTCGCCGACCACCGTCGGCATCGCGAACGTCGGGAACTCCACGCCCCGTTCGCAGTCGAAGCGGTCGATCGCCTTGATCAGCCCGATCGTGCCGACCTGGACGATGTCCTCCATCGGCTCGTTGCGCGAGCGGAAGCGGGCCGCCGCGTACCGCACCAGCGGGAGGTTGAGTTCGATCAGGGTGTCCCGGACGTAGGCGCGCTCCGGGCTGTCCTCGTCGAGCACGGCGAGCCGCAGGAACAGGGAACGGGACAGGGTGCGGGTGTCGAGGGCCGCCGTGTCCGGGAGGTCCGGAACGGGCGTGGCCGGGAGGGCCGGGCCCTCGTCGATGGGGCCGAGTGCGTCGAGAGCATGGGGAGCTGTCTCGCTCTCCGCGAGCGTGAGCACCTTCGAGCTGCCCTGTTCTGCGGACATGCCACCCCCTTTGGGTCGCGGGACGGTCGCGGCGGGCGCTCCCGTCCGGGGAACGCAGCCTTCACCTGAATACCGGCGCCGGGGCTCCGGCAAACGCACTTCCCGCAGAATGTCACATGTCGGCAACGCGCTGTAGTGACATGTCGACATCCGGAATGCGAATCGGCCCTGGAAACAGGGGGTCTGACGGTCTTTCGGGCCAGAAACGCACAGAACAGCACTGGTGAGCGATTCGCTCGTACCGGTTACGCGTCGATCCTGTTTGCGGATCGCAACCGCTGGAAGCTACGTGCCAGTAGCCGGGACACGTGCATCTGCGAGACGCCGAGTTCCGCACTGATCTGCGACTGCGTGAGGTTGCTGTAGTACCGCAGCAGCAGGATGCGCTGCTCCCGCTCGGGCAGTTGGACGAGCAGGTGCCGGACGAGGTCGCGGTGCTCGACCCCGTCCAGGGCGGGGTCCTCGTAGCCGAGCCGGTCCAGCAGTCCCGGCATGCCGTCGCCCTCCTGCGCGGCCTCCAGTGAGGTCGCGTGGTACGAGCGGCCGGCCTCGATGCAGGACAGCACCTCCTCCTCGGTGATGCGCAGCCGCTCGGCGATCTCCGCGGTCGTCGGGGAGCGCCCGAAGGCGGTCGTCAGGTCCTCGGTCGCCCCGTTGACCTGCACCCACAGTTCGTGCAGCCGGCGCGGTACGTGGACGGTGCGGACGTTGTCGCGGAAGTACCGCTTGATCTCGCCGACCACCGTCGGCATCGCGAACGTCGGGAACTGCACGCCCCGGTCCGGGTCGAAGCGGTCGATGGCGTTGATGAGCCCGATGGTGCCGACCTGGACGACGTCCTCCATCGGCTCGTTGCGGGAGCGGAAGCGGGCGGCGGCGTAGCGCACCAGGGGGAGGTTGGCCTCGATGAGCGCCGCGCGCACGCGGGTGTGCTCCGGGGTGCCCGGCTCCAGCTCCTTGAGCTGGCCGAAGAGCACCTGGGTCAGGGCCCGGGTGTCGGCGCCGCGGCGCTTGGCCGGGTGCGCGTGCCGGGCGGTGGCCGGAGTCTGCGCCGGGTCCGGTGACCGGGCCGGAGGCGAAGCCGAAGCCGGCGCCTGGGCGGACGCCTGGTCCTGGGGCGGCGCAGTACTGGCCGACACGGTCAACGCCACCTCTTCATCGGTCAACTCGCTCGTCAACTCGTCCGTCGCCTCGTCCATCAAAAGCGGTCATAGCATCACAAGACAGGCTCACTGTGTGCAAGCACCGCATATTCCGTGTTGAGGGCAAACGCGGCCATAGACATAGGAAAGCCCCCCGCTGCCGTGGCGGAGGGCTCCAGGAGGCGGAGGGTCAGAATTCGTAGTCGGCGATCACCCACGTGGCGAACTCGCGCCACAGTCCGACGCCCGCCTGGTGCTCCGGGTGCTCCACGTACCGGCGCAGGGCCTCGGCGTCCTCGAACGCCGAGTTGATGGCGAAGTCGTAGGCGATGGGGCGGTCGCTGATGTTCCAGGCGCACTCCCAGAAGCGGATCTCCGGGATCCTGCCGCCGAGCGAACGGAAGGCCTCCACGCCCCGCACGACCCTCGGGTCGTCCCGCTCGACGCCCTCGTTCAGCTTGAAGAGCACCAGGTGGCGGATCATCACTTTCCTCCGTTGGCGAGCCAGGTCATGAAGTCGCCGATGGCCTTCGCGGCGTCCGATATGCCCTCGAACCCTATCTGGACGTAGTCGGCCGCCTTGGCCGGGTCCGTGATGATCACGTACAGCACGAAGACCACAAGGACGTAGACGGCGATCCTCTTCGCGTTCACCGCCATCGCGGCCCTCCCCTGTCACTGATGTGCGCCGGTGTCACACGTGCATCGAGCGGGCCCCATGATCGCACGAAGGGCCCCGTCCGACGACGGGGCCCTTCACGAGCGGTAGCGGAGGGATTTGAACCCTCGGTGACTTGCGCCACACTCGCTTTCGAGGCGAGCTCCTTCGGCCGCTCGGACACGCTACCGAGGGAGACCCTACAGCAAGGTGGGGCGTGGTTCGAAATCGGTATTCACCGTGCGCGGAAGAACTCCGTGAGCAGCCGGGCGCACTCCTCGGCGAGCACGCCCTCGATCACCTCGGGCCGGTGGTTGAGCCGCCGGTCGCGCAGGACGTCCCAGAGGGAGCCGGCCGCCCCCGCCTTCTCGTCGCGCGCGCCGTAGACGACCCGGTCCACCCGCGCCTGCTGGATCGCGCCCGCGCACATCGTGCACGGCTCCAGCGTCACCACCAGGGTGCAGCCCGCCAGCCGCCACTCCCCGAGCCGCGCGGCGGCCCGCCGGACGGCGAGCACCTCGGCGTGCGCCGTGGGATCGCCGCCGGCCTCGCGTTCGTTGTGGCCACGGGCCAGCACGGTGCTGCCGTCCGGGGCCAGGACGACGGCCCCGACGGGAACGTCCCCGCCCCGGACGGCCCGTTCGGCCTCGTCCAGGGCGAGTCGCATCGCGGGCCGCCAGGGGTCGCGCACCGGATCCGGCGGCCCCGGTGCGGTCCGCACGGTCAGCGGACGGTCTCCAGGACCTCGGAGGCGCCCAGGGCCTCGGCGATCTCGCTGAGGGCGTCCTCGGTCATCGAACGCAACTCCTTCTCGCTCACGCCCAGGTCCTCCAGGACCTGCGCGTCACCGACCGGTCCGTGCGGCACGGCGTCGGCGGACCCGGCGGCCGCGCCGTCGTCGGCGTCCGTGTCGGGGCCGTCGGGTTCACCGTCCTCCGTGCCGTCGAGGTCCAGGGCGTCCAGGTCGGCGCCGTCGTTCCCGGGCTCACGGCCCAGCAGCTCGTCGGTGAGGAGGATCTCGCCGTAGCTGCTGCGGGAGGCGGCGGCGGCGTCGGAGACGTAGATCCGAGGGTCCTCCTCGCCGTCCACGCGGACGACGCCGAACCAGCCGTCCTCCTGCTCGATCAGTACGAGCACCGTGTCCTCGTCGGGAGAGGCTTCCCGGGCCAGGTCGGCCAGATCCGACAGGGTTTCCACATCGTCGAGCTCCGTGTCGCTCGCTTCCCACCCGTCTTCGGTGCGCGCGAGCAGTGCGGCGAAGTACACCGTGACTCTCCCACTGGTCATAGGCGTGCCGGTTGGGGGTCCCCCCGGCGGAGGCTGCGGGTGGGGAGTGCTCTGGTGAGCCCCACCCATTCGGAATCGTGGCAGAAACAAGGCCATCAGGGGACGTCTTCGGCTCCCTGTGTCCGGCAGTTTTGATCGCAGGTCGCCGAGTGCGCCCGTGAAGGACTCACCAGCGCACTCGTTGCCGCCACGTGCGGATCGTACGCGGCTTTGCCCGCCGTCCCCGCGCGGCCACTTCGGGAAACACGCGGGCGTGCCGCGATCTTCCCGTACGCGCGCCGTGTCCGCCCCGTACGCGCGGTCCGCACCGCCGGGGCGGGCCGTCGGTACGGCGTTCACCCGGGGGCGCCTACCAGCGGAAGGTCCGCATGCGCATCGCGTGGCGCAGCCGGGCCGCCTTGGCGCGGCGCGGCTGGACCCGGTCGCGCAGGGCCCGGGCCTCGGCGAGTTCGCGCAGGAACCGGGCGCGTCGCCGCCGCCGCTCGGCCTCCGTCTCGTCCGGGCCGGGCCTCTCACGCGGCGACGGATCGTCCCGGTACTCCTGCTCAGGCATCGGTTCACCACCCCAGTCCGTCCCTCCCACCTTCCCCCGGACGGGCGGTTTGACGCCAGCGAACGAGTGGCGGGGAGAACCTGTGGCCTGCCACTCGCGGGGACACCGGGCCTCCTGGGCCCGGTTACTGTTGGGGACATGCGTCTCCACGTCGTCGACCACCCCCTGGTCGCCCACAAGCTCACCACGCTGCGCGACCAGCGCACCGACTCCGCGACCTTCCGCCGTCTGGCCGACGAGCTGGTCACCCTGCTCGCCTACGAGGCCACGCGTGACGTGCGCACCGAGCAGGTCGACATCCGGACGCCGGTGGAGCGGACCACGGGCGTGAAGCTGTCCCACCCGCGCCCGCTGGTGGTGCCGATCCTGCGGGCCGGTCTCGGCATGCTGGACGGCATGGTCCGGCTGCTGCCGACCGCCGAGGTGGGCTTCCTCGGCATGATCCGCAACGAGGAGACGCTGCAGGCCTCGACGTACGCCACGCGGATGCCGGAGGACCTCTCCGGGCGTCAGGTGTACGTCCTGGACCCGATGCTCGCCACCGGCGGCACGCTGGTCGCGGCGATCCGGGAGCTGATCGAGCGCGGCGCGGACGACGTGACCGCCGTGGTGCTGCTGGCCGCGCCGGAGGGCGTCGAGGTCATGGAGCGCGAGCTGGCCGGCACCCCGGTGACGGTCGTGACGGCGTCGGTCGACGAGCGCCTCAACGAGCAGGGCTACATCGTGCCGGGCCTCGGCGACGCCGGGGACCGGATGTACGGGGCGGCCGAGTAGGCGCCGAGGCGCCCGCTCCCGTTTCCCCGCTGCCGTTCAGCAGCTCTTCTTCGCGGTGGGCGCCGGCTCGGGCTCGGCCAGTGCGGCCAGGGCCCGGTCGGCGTCCGCCTTCTTCGTCAGGTTCCGGAAACCGTCGCCGATGATGAGGTCGAGCTCGCTCCCCCTGCGGGCGGCGTCGGTGCGGCGTTCGGCGCCGGCGAGCTGGGTGCCGAGCACCGGCAGCGAGGTGTCGAGGGCGGCGGCGGGCCCGAGCAGCACACCGGTGCCCTTGACCTTCTTGTCGTACTCCTCGGTCGCGTTGGCGACCTCGCCGATCCTGAAGCCGCGCTTCTTCAGCTCGTCGGCGGTCTTCTGGGCGAGACCGCCGCGGGTCGTGGCGTTGAGGACGTTGACCGTGATCGCGCCGGGCTCGGGGAGGGCCTTCGGGGCGGCCGCGCGGCTCGCCGCGGTGGCGCAGGCCGCCTTGGTGCCGGTCGCGGAGGCGGAGTCACCGCCGCCGGTGAACACGTCGATGAGCTGCAGCGTGCCCCAGCCGACGACGCCGAGCACGGCGACGGAGGCGGCGGTCAGGACGACGAGCCTGCCGCGCTTCCGGGGCCGGCGCATCCGCGGGTACTTGCCACCCGTGATCCGGTACTGGCCGCCCATGCCAGGGGGAGTCAGCATGCTCATGAGCGCAGCGTAGTGCGCCCGGGCGGCAATGCCTACTAGATGATCATTCGACTGCGCACAGTCCAACCCGAAAGGGTCAAACCGAGCCGCGGCGGGGCGCCGGGGTGGTGTCAGTCCAGCTCGAGGACGCGGGCGTGCAGCACCTGCCGCTGCTGGAGCGCCGCCCGCACCGCGCGGTGCAGCCCGTCCTCCAGGTACAGATCGCCCTGCCACTTCACGACGTGCGCGAAGAGGTCGCCGTAGAAGGTCGAGTCCTCGGCCAGGAGGGTCTCGAGGTCGAGCTGCTGCTTGGTCGTCACGAGCTGATCGAGGCGGACCGGGCGCGGCGCGACGTCCGCCCACTGCCGGGTGCTCTCCCGGCCGTGGTCGGGGTACGGCCGGCCGTTTCCGATGCGCTTGAAGATCACACGGAAAGCCTACCGGTCAAGACGTTCCGGGCGCAGCCACGGCGACGGAGTACGACGCCGAAAAAACCACCCGAAAACGGGAGGCACCGGGAACGCCGCTCGACCGGTCGGCGCGGTGGGCGGTCCGGCGGCACCGGGGTTCCTGCCGCGGGACGGCACCGGGGTCCCGGCCCGGGGCGGGGAGCGGCACCGCCCCGGCGCCCCGGTGGCCGCGCGTCGCGGCCCCGCCCACCGCGCCGGTACCGCCTCGCGGTTCAGCTCGCGCGCCAGTACCCCAGCGCGTGCATCCGCTGCTTGGGCACGCCCAGCTCCTTGCGGACGAACGCCGACAGCGCCCGGGTGGTCGTGGTGTCGCAGGAGATCCAGACGTACGGGTCCGGGCTGGCCCGCAGCAGCTCGGGCAGGTCGGCCCGCACCCGCTCGACCAGCGCCGCCCCGGCCTCCTGCCGGGGCACCTCGCGCACCTCGTGCCGCTCCGGGTCCGCCCGGCAGGGCAGCCCGTCGAGCGTGCCCTCGAACCAGACGGTCGCCGGAGCGGAACCCAGCGCGCCGAGCAGCGAGTTGATGGCCGGCAGCGACGCCGGGTCGCCGACCGCGAAGACGTGGGAGGGGGCGGGGCTGGGCTCCTCGAACCCCGTGCCCTGCACGGTGGCCTCGATGGTGTCCCCGGGCTTCGCCGTCCGTGCCCAGTCGCTGGCGCACCCCTCGTGCAGCGCGAACTCCAGGCTGAAGGTGCCGGCCGCCGGGTCCGGGTCGACCAGGGTGTACGCCCGCTGGTGCGGCCTGCCCGCGTTGTCGAACCACAGCCGCACCCACATCGTCGGGTGGACGCCGGTCGCCGCCAGCATCCCGCCGTCGGCGAAGTGCACCCGCCGGTACGCGGCGGTGACGTCCTCGGCCCCCGTCACGGTGAACCTGAAGTCCTTCGCGCGCAGCAGTTTGAGGACCGCGCCCTCCCAACCCCGCCCCTGCCCCATCGCGTCCTCACCCTTCGCGTACGATTCCGCCACGGCTTACTTAGGGGAGCCTAACCTAAAGTGAAATGAGGGCACAGTGGCCGGCGAGATCTTTCGGGACCCCTGGGGCATCCCCCATCTGCGCGCGGACGACGCGAACGAACTCGCCCGCGTCCAGGGCCGGGTCACCGCCCTCGACCGGGCCTGGCAATTGGAGGTCGAACGGCACCGGGCGCAGGGCACCTCGGCGTCCTTCCTCGGCCCCGAGGCCCTGTCCTGGGACCGCTTCGTCCGCCGCGCCCGCCTGGCCGACACGGCCCGCCGCTGCTGGGCCGGACTGGAGCGGCGGGACCCGGAGACGGCCGACTGGGTCCGGGCCTACGTGGCGGGCGTGAACGAGGGGCTGGGCACCGCCACCGCCCCCGAGTTCGCCCGCGTGGGCCTCGCCCCCGGCCGCTGGGAGCCCTGGACCCCGCTCGGGATCTGGCTCGCCACCCACATCCTCTTCGCCGGCTTCCCCGCCAAGCTGTGGCGCGAGCACGTCGCCACCCACCTCGGCGCGGACGCCGTCGGCCTGTTCGCCACCGACGGCCCCGGCACCTCGGGCAGCAACGGCTGGCTCGTCGCCGGGGAGCGCACGGTCACCGGGCAGGCGGTCATCGCCGGAGACCCGCACCGCTTCATCGAGGACCCCGGCGTCTACCAGCAGGTCCGCCTCTCCTGCCCGGAGTTCGACGTCGTCGGCCTCGCCGTGCCCGGTGTCCCCGGCATCGCCCACTTCGGCCACACCGGCACGGTCGCCTGGGCCATCACCAACGCCATGGCCGACTACCAGGACCTCTACCGCGAGCGGCTGCGGCGCACCGGCGCCGGGGTGGAGGCGCTCGGCCCGGACGGGACGTGGCACCGGGCCGCCCGGCACACCGAGACCGTCGATGTGGCGGGCGAGGAGCCGGTCGAGGTCGAGGTCGTCGAGACCGACCGCGGCCCGGTCGTCATCGGCGGCCCCGAGGGCCTCGACGACGGGGTGTCCCGGCCCGGCGGACCCCCGCTCGCCGTCGCCCTGCGCTACCCGCCCCGCGTCACCGGCGACCTGGGCTTCGGCGCCCTGCTGCCGCTGCTGCGGGCCCGCCGCGTCGCCGACGTGGACCGGGCCGCCGACCGGTGGGCCGAGCCGGTCAACGTGCTCCTGGCCGCCGACACCGAGGGCGGCACCCTGCACCGGGTGGCCGGCCGGGTCCCGGTGCGCTCCGAGGCCAACCGGACCCGCCTGGTGCCGGCCTGGGAGCCCGGTCACGAGTGGCGGGGCTGGCACGAGCCACCGCGCGCCGGACTGACCGACGGGGTCGCCGTGATGGCGAACCAGCGCGGCCCCGCGGCCCCGCTCGGCGTCGAGTTCGCCCCGCCGCACCGCGCCGACCGCATCACCGCGCTGCTGGCCGGGCGGGAGCGCTGGTCCGCCGCCGACATGCCCGCGATCCACACGGACACCCACCTCGCCTCCGCCGCCGCCCTGCTGGACCGCCTCGCGGCCCTCGACGGCACGGGCCTGAGCGGCCCGGCCGCCTCCCTGCGCGACCGCCTCCTGCGCTGGAACCGCCGCATGGACGCGGACAGCGCCGACGCGGCCGCCTTCGCGGCGGTGCGCGGCGCGGTCGTACGGCACCTCGCGGCGCACCCCGCGTTCGCCGCGGCGGCCACGCCGCCCGCGTACCCGGAGGTCTTCCGGCCCTGGCTCGCGCTGGTCCCGCGCATCGGCCACGCCCTCGAACACCTCCTCACCGCGGAGGAGCTGTTCGGTGTCGACCGTCCGGCGGCCGTCCGCGCGGCCCTGGAGGAGGTGGCCGCCCGGCCGCCCGCCGGCACCTGGGGCGACACCCACCGCCTGGTCCCCTGGCGGGCCCTGCCCCCGGCCACGCCGTACGACGAGCCCGGCCTGTCCGGCGACCACGACTGCGTGCTGTGCACCTCCGCCGTGCCCGGCCTGACCGACCTCGCCGCGCGCGGCCCGGCCGCCCGGTACGTCTGGGACCTGGCCCGGCGCGAGGATAGCCGCTGGGTGGTGCCGTTCGGCGTCTCGGGCATCCCCGGATCCCCTCACCACCGCGACCAGCAGCCCCTGTGGCTTGCGGGGGACCTGGTCCCGGTCGTCACCGACTGGGACCGGCTGCACAGGGAAGCCGACGGGCTTTCGCGAAGAACCGAGGAACGACCGACGAGGAGACCGATGTCCGACCCCTACGCCTCCCGCGCGGCCGTCCACGAGCAGGTGGTCGACGGCTTCGGCGCCGTGCGCATCCTGCCGCTGGACGCCCGGGCCGACGCCCCCCTGCTGCACCGCTGGGTGAGCGAGGAACGCGCCGCCTTCTGGGGCATGAACGGCCTCACCGAGGAGCGGGTCGCCGAGATCTACGCCCACATGGACACGCTCGACACGCACCACGCCTTCCTCGTCCTCAAGGACGGCACACCGGCCGCGCTGCTCCAGACATACGAGCCGGAGGCCGACCGGGTCGGCGAGTGCTACCCCGTCGAACCCGGCGACATCGGCGTCCACCTGCTGCTCGCCCCCGCCGAGCCGGGCGGGGAACGTCCCGGCTGGACCGGCGGGCTGACCGCCGCCATCATCACGTACGTGCTGCTGGGCCTGGGCCGCGAGCGCGTGGTGGTCGACCCCGACGTGGCCAACGAGAAGGCGGTCGCCCGCTTCCTGAAGCAGGGCTTCACGGCCGGTCCCGAGGTCGTGCTGCCGGAGGTCGACCTGCCCGACGTGTATCTCCCGGCGAAGAAAGCCCGACTCGCCTTCCTCACCCGCGAGGTAGCCTTCGGCGCGTGACCCCCGACGACCTCGTCGCCCACTACGGACTGGAGCCGATCCCCCGCGAGGGCGGACGGTTCCGGCGGACCTGGGCGGGTCCCGAGCGGCCCGACGGCCGGCCCGAGGGCACCGCCGTCGTCGCCCTGCTCACCGACGGGCCGGGAGACTTCTCCGCCCTGCACCGCCTGCCCGCCGACGAGGTCTGGCACTTCTACCTCGGCGACCCGCTCCGGATGCTCCTCCTCGCCCCCGACGGCACCGCGCGCACCCCCGTGCTGGGCCCGGACGTCCTCGGCGGCCAGCACGTCCAGCTCACCGTGCCCGCCGGCACCTGGATGGGGGCGCGGGTGGCGGAGGGCGGGGCCTGGACGCTCTTCGGCTGCACGATGGCGCCCGGCTTCACCTACGAGGGCTACGAGCACGGGGACGCGGCGGAGCTGACGGCGCGCTACCCGGACCAGGCGGACCGGATCGCGGCCCTGTGCCGGTCATGAACCGGCCGGGACTGCTGGAGGGGCAGGTCGCCCTGGTCACCGGCGCGGGCGGCGGCATCGGCCGGGGCATCGCCCTGCGGTTCGCCGAGGAGGGCGCCGCGGTCGCGCTGCACTGCCGTACGGCGGTGTCGTCCGCGCACGGGGCCGCCGACCGCATCCGGGCGGCGGGCGGCGAGGCCGTCGTCCTGCGCGCCGACCTGACCGACGAGGACGCCTGCCGCCGCCTGGTCGCCGAGGCGGCGGAGTGGGGCGGGGGCCGGCTGACGGCGTTGGTCAACAGCGCGGGGGTGCAGCCGGTCCGGGAACTCGCCGGGATGACGGCGGCCGAGTGGCGCGAGGTCGTGGACACCAACGTCACCAGCGTCTTCGCCTGCACCCAGGCGGCGGCGGAGCTCATGCGGGACCAGCGGGAACGGGAGCACGGCGGGCGTGCGCAGGGCGGCTCCATCACCCACGTCGCCTCCGTCGAGGCGCACAGCCCGGCGCCGGGTCACGCCCACTACTGCGCGTCCAAGGCGGCCGTGGTGATGCACGCCCGCGCGGCGGCCCTGGAGTACGGCCCGTGGGGGATCCGCGTGAACACGGTCTCGCCCGGTCTGATCGAGCGGGAGGGGCTGGCGGACGCCTGGCCGGAGGGCGTGCGCCGCTGGCGGCAGGCGTCCGCCGTGGGCCGGCTCGGCCGCCCGGAGGACGTCGGCGACGCCTGCGTGTTCCTGGCCTCCCGGCTCGCGTCCTGGGTGACGGGCCACGACCTGGTGGTGGACGGAGGGGTCTCGGCCCGGCCGACCTGGTGAGCCGGACGATGAGCACACCGGGCCCCGCATCCGTACGTAACCCGGAGCCGGGCGGCCGGGAGGCGGGTACGACGTGGAGCGACGGCACAGCGGGGCGGCGGTCGGGGGCCGGCGGGACCGGGCGGCGGGCCGCGGGACCCGGCGGCTCCCCCGGCTGGTGCTGCTGGGCACCGTGCTGGTCCTGCTCCTCCTCGGCGGCGCGGCCCCGGCGAGCGCCCACGCCGCCCTCCGCGGCACCGACCCCGGGGACGGAAGCGTCGTCGCGTCCGCCCCCCGGCACGTCACCCTGACCTTCACGGAGTCCGTCGGCCTGCTCGAGGACTCCTTCCGCGTCTACGGCCCCGACAACCGCCGGGTGCCCCTGGACGAGCCGCGGCACGCGGACGGCGCCCCCGACACCGCCCGGGTCGGCCTGCCCGGCGGGCTCGCCGAGGGCACCTACACGGTGGCCTGGCGGGTGGTCTCCGCCGACAGCCACCCGGTCTCCGGCGCCTTCACCTTCTCCGTCGGCAAGCCCTCGCCCACCGCACCCGCGGTGCCCGCGGAGCGGGCCGAGCACCCGGTCACCGCGAGCCTCCACGACACCGCCCGCCATCTCGCGTACCTCGCCGCCGCCCTGCTCATCGGCACGGCGGCGTTCGCGGCCCTGTGCCGTCCGCCGGACACCGCCCCGCTGCGGCTGCCGCTGCTCACCGGCTGGTGGACCCTGCTGACGGCCACGGTCGTCCTCCTCGTCCTGCGCGCCCCGTACGAGGCCGGGACGGCACCGGCCGCCGCCTTCGACGCCGCCGCCTTCGCCCGCACCCTCACCGGCCGCCCGGGACTCGCCCTGCTGGCCCGGCTGGCGCTGCTCCTGCTGACGGCGGCGGCCCTCCTCCACGTCTCCCGTCGTCGCGCACCGGAACCGGAACCGGTGCCGGAACCGGGCCGGGCGTCCCGCGCGCGCCTGGCGGCGGGCGCCGCCCTGTCCGTCGGCCTCGCCCTGACCTGGGCGGCGGCCGAGCACGCCGCCGCCGGGATCCAGGTCCCGGTGGCGATGACGTCGTCCGTCCTGCACCTGCTGGCGATGGCGTGCTGGCTCGGCGGCCTGACGGCCCTGCTCCTCACCCTGTACCGCGCGAGGACCCCGCCGCCCGCCGCCACGCTCACCCGTTTCTCCCGCCTGGCCCTCGCCTCGGTGACCGTCCTCGTCGTCACCGGCGTCTACCGGTCCTGGCGCGGCCTCGGCTCCTGGACCGCGCTCACGGAGACGTCGTACGGCAGGACCCTGACCGCCAAACTCGTCGTGACGGCCGTCCTGCTGGCGGCGGCGGGGCTGTCGCGCCGCCGGACGGCACGCCTGGTGACGGCGGAGGCACCGGTGGCGGTGACGGTGGCGGAACGGGTGCCGGAACCGGTGGGAGCGGCGGGGGCGGGCCCGGAGAAGAATCCGGGGAACGGGGAGCCGGGGAACGGGGAGCCGGACCGCCACCGTCGGGCCCTGCGGCTGTCCGTGCTGGTCGAGGCGGCCGTGGGCGTCGTGGTGCTGCTGATCACGACGGTGCTGACCGGCACCCTCCCGGCCCGTGCGGAGGCCGAGGCCGCCGAGGCGGCTCCGGTGGCCGGACTCCCCGGCGCGTCGGCGGTCACGATCCCCTACGACGTCGGCGTCCCCGGCGGCACGGGCCGGGTGCAGATCACGCTGGACCCGGGCCGGGTGGGCGAGAACGGCGTCCAGGCGGTGGTCTTCGGCGCCGACGGCGGCCTGGTGGCCGTACCGGAGCTCCGGCTGTCCTTCACCCTCACCGCGAAGGACGTCGGGCCCATCGACGCCGGGCTGACCGACCGGGGCGGCTACTGGGCCACCAACGATCTCACCCTGCCCCTCGAAGGCACCTGGACGATGAAGGCGACGGTCAGGGTCTCCGAGCTGGACCAGGCGAGCGAGTCACGCCAGGTGCGGATCACCCGCTGAAGGGCCGCTCGCCGACGGGCGCTCGTCGACGGGCCGCCCGAGCAGTCCGCTCATGAGCTCGGCGGCACGCACGGAGGCGTCCCCGCAGCACGTGTTGAACAGCACGTGCACCTGCTCGACCCGGTCGGCCAGCCGGCGCAGCCTCGGCACCCACGCCCCGAGTTCGTCCGCTCCGTACGCGTACCGGAACCGGTCCTCCTTGCTGCCCGTGCCCCAGGCGGCGCTGCGCCCGTGGAACCGCACCACGGACAAGCGGGGGGAGGTGACGGGCGTGACCGGCGGTACGGACGAGGGCAGCGACTGCACCATGTCGACGCCGACGGCGGCCATCGCGCACCGGGCGAGCAGAGCGGACGTGGCCTCGGCGCGTCCCGCCTCCCACCACGAGGGGTGCCGGAACTCCACGGCGAGGGGCCACCCGTCGGCGCGCCGCGCGCACTCCTCCACGAATGCCTCGCCCCGCGCCCCCGCCCGCAGCCACGGCGGGAACTGGAACAGCACGCTCCCCAGCCGCCCGCTCCGGCGCAACGGCCCGATGCCCTCGGCGAACCGCGCCCACACCTCGTCCAGGACCGCCGGGTCGCGCGCGTCGGGCGGCAGTCCGCCGGGCATCACCGCACCGCGCGTGGGATGTCCGGTCAGCAGCGAGAACGCCTTGACGTCGAACACGAACCCGTCCGGCGTCCGCTCCACCCACAGGCGGCTGTTCCGCTCGGAGGGCAGGGCGTAGTACGACGCGTCCACCTCCACGACGGGAAACCGCTCCGCGTAGTACCGCAGCCGTCCCTCGGCATCCCGCCGACCCACCGGGTACCAGCCGCTGCCGACCAGTGCCCGGTCGGTCCACGAACAGGTCCCCACCAGGATGTCACCCATGGAGCCCGGCTACCCGCCGCGGCTCCCCGCAGACGAGGGGTCAGCCGAGTGCCTGGATGAGCTCGTTGCACGCCTGCTCGCACGAGCGGCAGGCCTCGGCGCACAGACGGCAGTGCTCGTGCATGTCGGCGTGCGCGGAGCACTCGTCGGCGCAGGCCTTGCAGGTGGTGGCGCACGCGGTGAGGATCGCGCGGGTGACGTCGGCGTCGTAGCCGGTGTGCCGGGACAGGACGGCGGCGGTGGCGTTGCAGATGTCGGCGCAGTCCATGTCGGTGCGGATGCACTTGGTGAGCTCTCCGACCATGCCCTCGGACAGACAGGCGTCCGCGCACGCCGTGCACGCCTGGGCGCAGGCGACGCACTCCTCGATGCACCGGGTGAGTTTGTCGCGGTCCACCTGTCCCAGGTCGGCCGGGTAGGTCGCGAGCATGTCCTTGACGGTCGTCGTCATCGGTCGCCTCCTCCAGTCGGCGGGGTCCGGCGCCGCGGGGCGGCGCGGGGCGGGGCGGCCGTGCCCCGGCCGTCCTCGGTCCCTGCCGGGTTGGTCCGGCCGGGGAATGCAAACGTGTCCGGTGCTCAGTGATGGTGGGCGTGGACGACGGCGTGGCCCTTGCCGCGGCCGATCATCCACTTGTTGACCGGGGTGGTGACCACGAAGGCGACCGCGAACCCGCCGAGCAGGGCCGACCAGAACAGCCCGTCGGACAGGTGGGCGTCCATCGCGCCCGGGGTGAGGGCGATGATGGCGTTGTCGACGAACTCCATCACCGCGATCGAGACGGTGTCGGCGGCCAGCGCCACCTTGACCGCGGACTTGAGGCCCAGGCCCGCCCGGACCACCGCGAACAGGGTGAACGAGTAGCCGAACAGGAACGCGAGCGTGATCGCCAGGATCATGGTGGGCACGTTGCCCCACAGCAGCGCGGTGCCGATGACCATGCCGAGGATCTCGCCGATGGCGCAGCCGGTCAGGCAGTGCAGGGTCGCCTTCACCGCCATGGACCACGAGGCCCCGGGGCGGGCGTCGTGGGTGCCGTGATGCGCCGCGTGACCGATGTGCCCCTGGTGGCTCTCGTGGCTTCCGTGAGCGGCGTGGTCGTGCGTGGTGTCGCCGTGATGACCGGTGTGCTCCATGACCTTCATCCCCTGTCCCGTCCAGTGTGACCCGCCACAGGGCCTCCCACGCCTTCAATGTATACCCCCTAGGGGTATGCGTCCAGGGGTGAGC
>NZ_JAPSKQ010000026.1:0-35620 GCF_031181555.1 Streptomyces sp.
CCCGGCGTCGAACGTTCACGTACATGAGCACTCCGGACGTTCCGGGGACGCACCCGCCCGGGCACCGGAAGGCTCCGACACCCCCACACCACGACAGAAGGAACGGCATGACTTCTGCGACACGACCACGCACCCGCGGGCAGGCACTGACGGGCGCGCTGGCCACCCTCGGACTCTCGGTTGGCATGCTCATGACCACCGGAGCGTCCCCGGCGAGCGCCGCCACCTGGCCGACCCCGAACGGCAGCGAAGGCGTCTCCTCCACCATCTCCGTGTCCGGCACCAAGGACTACGGGATGAAGCGCCTGTACGGCACCGGCGACCTGGGCTCGGGCGGCCAGGACGAGGACCAGGGCCCGATCCTGGAGCTGGCGGACGGTGCGGTCCTGAAGAACGTCATCCTGGGCGCCCCCGCGGCCGACGGCATCCACTGCAAGGGCTCCTGCACGCTGCAGAACGTGTGGTGGGAGGACGTCGGCGAGGACGCCGCCACGTTCAAGGGCAAGTCGTCGTCGGCGGTCTACACCGTCAGCGGCGGCGGCGCCAAGGAAGCGAGCGACAAGGTCTTCCAGTTCAACGGCGCCGGAACGCTGAACGTGTCGAACTTCGCGGTGAAGAACTTCGGCACCTTCGTCCGCTCCTGCGGCAACTGCTCCACGCAGTACAAGCGGACGATCAACCTCAACACCATCGAGGTGACCTGGAAGGGCAGCAGGCTCGCCGGCATCAACACCAACTACGGCGACAGCGCGACCCTGCGGAACATCACGATCATCGGGGACAGCAGCAGGAAGATCGTCCCCTGCCAGAAGTACATCGGCAACGACGACGGCGACGAGCCGGACACCAACGGCTCGGGCCCCGACGGCACGTACTGCAAGTACACGTCGTCCGACATCACCTACCGGTAGTCCTCCGGGGCCGGTCCCCCCACGGTGAAGGCGGCCGTACGAGGCGTCCCGCGCGGCGCTCCGTACGGCCGCCGCGTCATGCTCCGCCCACCCGCGCACGCACCTGCCCCGTCAGCTCCCGCCGGTAGTCGGCGTACGCGGCCCGCAGAGCGTCACCGGGCCAGCCGGCGGGCAGGAGGTCGGGCGGCAGGACCGGGTCGGCGAGCAGGTGGCGTACCACGGCGGCGAACAGGGCGAGCCGGTCGGCGGGACGGCCGGGGCGGCCGACGTGCGCGAGGAGCGCGCGGGCCGTGCCGGACCAGGCGTCCAGCGGCCAGAGGCTCGCGGCCAGGTCCCGGGCGGACCCGGCGGGGCGGGCGGTGCAGCGCTGGGCCACCCGATCGAGACCGGCGGGCAGGGGGCGGCTCAGGTTGGCGGGGCGGAGCCACACGCCCTCGCGGAGTTCGGCGAGCCGGAGGGCGGCCAGCCGGGTGCGCAGGTCCGCGCGTTCGGCGGGGCCGCGGCCCGTCGCGGTGACGACGACCATCTCCCAGTCGCCGTCCCACGCTCGCGTGCGGGGCCGCACGGCCTCGTCCTGGCGTCGCTGACGCTGCACCAGCCGGTCGCTGAGGCGGTAACCGGCGTCCGTGCGCCGCAGATCACCGGCGGCGACCATCCGGCTGAGCGCCGCCCTCAAGGTGGATCCGCCGACGTCGAAGCCCTCCACCAGCCGCCCGAGCTCCCGGGCCGGAAGCTCCGGCGGGTGCGTGCCGAGCAGCAGGCTCAGCACGACCGACCGCGCGGACAGGGGGCGCGGTCGCAGGTCGTCCGGGAGCGCCGGGGCATCCGGGAGCGCCGGGTCGTTCATCCGCATGGGTCCGTACTGTACGGCGGACCGCGTGTTGCATCATTGCTGCGGTCGTAGAAGGAGTGCAACACTCGGCGCATGGTCACGACATCTGTGGACGAGCGGCACCGGAGCGCCGGTGAACAGGACGGCGGGCACGGCGGGTACGCCACGCACGACGTCACCAATCAGCCCGGTCCCCTGGCGCCGTACGACGCGTCCGACGACATCGCCCTGCTGGAGGGCCTGCGGCGCGAGGGCGCCGGCTGGGCCGAGGAGGACCTGCGGCGGCTCGGCAGGCTGGCCGGCAGCGCGCAGGCGCAGGAGTGGAGCGATCAGGCCAACCGCCACGAGCCCGAACTGCGCACGCACGACCGGTACGGGCACCGGATCGACGAGGTCGGGTTCCACCCGAGCTGGCACCACCTGATGCGTACGGCCGTCGCCGAGGGGCTGGCCGCCGCGCCCTGGGCGGACGACCGGCCCGGCGCGCACGTCGCCCGCACCGCGAAAGGACTGGTGTGGGGGCACACCGACGCGGGACACGGCTGCCCGACCTCCATGACGTACGCGGCGGTGCCCGCCCTGCGCCGGCAGCCGGAGCTGGCGGAGGTGTACGAGCCGCTGCTGACCAGCCGGGAGTACGAACCGGGCCTGCGGGCGCCGGCCGGGAAGCGCGGGCTGCTGGCCGGCATGGGGATGACCGAGAAGCAGGGCGGCTCCGACGTCCGGACCAACACGACCGCGGCGACGCCGACCGCCGAACCCGGGGTGTACACCCTGCGCGGGCACAAGTGGTTCACGTCGGCGCCGATGTGCGACGTGTTCCTGGTGCTGGCGCAGGCTCCGGGAGGGCTGTCGTGCTTCCTGGTGCCGCGCGTGCTGCCCGACGGGACGCGCAACGCGTTCCGCATCCAGCGGCTGAAGGACAAGCTGGGCAACCGGTCCAACGCCTCCTGCGAGCCCGAGTTCGACGGGACCGTGGCCTGGCTGGTCGGCCCGGAGGGGCAGGGCGTGAAGACCATCATCGAGATGGTCAACTGCACCCGGCTGGACTGCGTGATGATGTCGGCGGCGCTGATGCGCAAGACGCTCGTCGAGGCGGGGCACCACGTGCGGCACCGCAGCGCGTTCGGGGCCCGGCTGGTGGACCAGCCGCTGATGCGCAACGTTCTGGCCGACCTGGCGCTGGAGTCCGAGGCCGCCACGGCCCTCACCCTGCGGCTGGCCGGGGCCGCCGACCGCGCGGTGCGCGGGGACGCCGGGGAGGCCGCGTTCCGCCGGATCGCGACCGCGGTGGGCAAGTACTGGGTCACCAAGCGGGGTCCGGCCTTCACCGCCGAAGCCCTGGAGTGCCTGGGCGGCAACGGCTACGTCGAGGAGTCGGGCATGCCCCGGCACTACCGCGAGGCCCCGCTGCTGTCGATCTGGGAGGGCTCGGGGAACGTCAACGCCCTCGACGTGCTGCGGGCGCTCGGCCGGGACACCGCCACCGCACAGGCCCTCTTCGACGAACTCGGCCTGACGCGCGGGGCGGACGCCCGGCTGGACGCGGCCGTGGTCCGGCTGAAGGACCACCTGGCCGAGGGATCGCAGGTGAGCGCCCGCCGGCTGGTGGAGCGGATGGCCCTGACGCTGCAGGGTTCCCTCCTCGTCCGGCACGCCCCGCCCGCGGTCGCCGACGCCTTCTGCGCGACGCGGCTCGGTGGCGACTGGGGGCATGCCTTCGGCACGCTGCCCGCGACGGCCGGGTTCGACGCGATCGTGGACCGCGCGCTGCCGGACGCCGTCTGAACCCTCGTCGAGCCACCGCGCGCGGTTCGCGCGTCGTCGCTCCTCGACCGCGCTCGGGTGCCGGTGCCGTGGTGCAGGCTCCCGGGCCGCGCCGCGACGGCTGCCCCGGTCCGGCGGCCTTCGGGAGCGGACGACCGTCGCGGGCGCCCTGCGGCGCGTCCCCGGGGAGCCGGACCCCGCGGCGGAGGTGCCGCGCGCGGCCCGGACGCAGCGCCCGCCCACGCGTCCCCCGGCCGCGGCCCTCCAGCGCCGCGGTCGCCTCGGGCCTCCGGCGGCCGCCGCACCGGGTTGACCTGCGGTGCTGTCTGATCCGGAGGTGACTGTCAGTGGTGGGGTGCAGACTGGCCGGTGTCCGAGACGAGGACGTCGACGAAGACGTCGTGGAGGTGATCGGCATGTCCGAGGTACTGCTCGCCGTGGGCACCCGCAAAGGCCTGTTCATCGGGCGTCGGCGGGGTGGCGCCTGGGAGTTCGACGAGAGTCCCTGCTTCAACGCGCAGGCCGTGTACTCGGTCGCCATCGACACCCGCGGCGCGAGCCCGCGGCTGCTGGCCGGCGGCGACAGCTCGCACTGGGGCCCGTCGGTGTTCCACTCCGACGACCTGGGCCGCACCTGGACCGAACCGGCGCGCCCCGCCGTCAAGTTCCCGAAGGACACCGGGGCTTCACTGGAACGGGTCTGGCAGCTGCACCCGGCCGCGGCCGAACCGGACGTGGTGTACGCGGGTACGGAACCGGCCGCGCTGTACCGCTCGGAGGACCGCGGGGAGACCTTCGAGCTGGTCCGGCCGCTGTGGGAGCACCCCACCCGCTCGAAGTGGATGCCGGGCGGCGGGGGCGAGGGCCTGCACACCGTACTGACCGACGAGCGCGACCCGCGGGCCGTGACGGTGGCCGTGTCGACGGCGGGGGTGTTCCGCACGCTGGACGGCGGCGCGAGCTGGTCCCCGTCCAACTCCGGCGTCTCCGCGGTGTTCCTGCCGGACCCGAACCCGGAGTTCGGACAGTGCGTGCACAAGATCGCCCGGGACGCGGTGAACCCGGACCGGCTGTATCTGCAGAACCACTGGGGGGTGTACCGCAGCGACGACGCGGGCGGGCACTGGACGGACATCGGCGAGGGCCTGCCCTCGACGTTCGGTTTCGCGGCGGTCGCCCACCCCCACCGCGGCGACACGGCGTACGTCTTCCCGATCAACGCCGACTCGGACCGGGTGCCCGCCGACCGGCGCTGCCGGGTCTTCCGGACGGCGGACGCCGGCAGGAGCTGGGAGCCGCTCACGGCGGGCCTGCCGCGGGAGGACCACTACGGCACGGTGCTGCGCGACGCGATGTGCCACGACGGCGCGGACCCGGCGGGCGTGTACTTCGGCAACCGCAACGGCGAGGTGTACGCGTCGGCCGACGACGGCGACAGCTGGCGGCAGTTGGCCGCGCACCTGCCGGACGTGCTGTGCGTGCGGGCCGCGGTCGTCGGATGAGCCGGAGGACCCCGCCCGGTCCCGGCCGCGGGTTGATCTCCGCCGCCGTCGCGGCAGTAGGGTGACGTCCGTGGCACCACGACCCTTGCATGAAATCGTCGAAGCGGGCTGGGCGAAGGCCCTGGAACCGGTGGCCGACCGGATCGCCGGGATGGGGGACTTCCTGCGCGCGGAGATCGCCGCGGGACGCACCTACCTCCCGGCCGGAGCGAACGTCCTGCGGGCCTTCCAGCAGCCCTTCGACGAAGTACGCGTTCTGATCGTCGGGCAGGACCCGTATCCCACCCCGGGGCACGCGGTGGGGCTGTCCTTCTCGGTCGCGCCCGAGGTGCGGCCCCTGCCCGGCAGCCTCGTCAACATCTTCCGCGAGCTGACCACCGACCTGGGCCTGCCCCAGCCGTCCAGCGGTGATCTCACGCCGTGGACCGAGCAGGGCGTGCTGCTGCTCAACAGGGCGCTGACGACGGCCCCGCGCAAGCCGGCCGCCCATCGCGGCAAGGGGTGGGAGGAGGTCACCGAGCAGGCGATACGCGCGCTGGCGGGGCGGGGCAAGCCCCTGGTCGCCATCCTGTGGGGGCGTGACGCCCGCAACTGCCGTCCGCTGCTCGGCGATCTGCCCGCGGTGGAGTCGGCCCATCCGTCGCCGATGTCCGCCGACCGCGGATTCTTCGGCTCGCGTCCGTTCAGCCGGGCCAACGATCTGCTGATCCGCCAGGGCGGCCAACCGGTGGACTGGCGCCTGCCGTGACCGGCTGCGGATTCCTCGCCGTGGACTCCGGGGGCTCCGGTGTGCGGGTCGCCGTCGGTGCCGCCGGGCACGGCGCGTCGGCCCGCGGGGCCTCGAGGGAGCCGGTGCGGACCGGGGCCCGGGGCATCGACCCGGGGCACTTCATGGAGCAACTGGTGCCGATGGCGCGGGCCCTGTGCTCCGAGGCCGGGATCGGGCGGCTGGACACGGCCGTCGTCGGCGCGGCCGGGATGGCCGGCCTGGGGGACGCGCTGCGCGCCGAGCTGCCGGGGGCGCTGGCCCGTGAACTGGGCGTACGGCGGGTGGCGTTGGCCGCCGACGCCGTCACCGCCTACGTCGGTGCCCTCGGGCCGCGGCCCGGTGCGGTGATCGCCGCGGGTACGGGGCTGATCGCGATCGGCACCGATCTGACCGGCTGGCGCCGGGCGGACGGCTGGGGCCATCTGCTCGGCGACTGCGGCGGCGGCGCCTGGATCGGGCGGGCGGGACTGGAGGCGGCACTGCGCGCCCACGACGGGCGGGAGGGCGGCTCCGCACGGCTGCTGGCGAGCGCCGAGGCGGTGTTCGGTCCCGCGGCGGGGCTGCCCGGCCTGCTGTATCCGCGCACCGACCGGCCGGCCGTCCTCGCCTCCTTCGCGCCCCGGGTGGCCGAGTGCGCGGCCGGCGGCGACCCCGTCGCCGCGGACGTCCTGCGAGCGGCGGCCCGGCACATGGCGGACTCGGCCGCGGCCGTGTGCCCGGACGTGGACGAGCCGCGGGTCGGTCTCACCGGCGGCCTGTTCGAGATGGGCGCCCCTCTGCTCGTACCGCTGGACGAGGAGCTGGCGGAGCGGCTGCCGCGGGCGCGACGGGTCACGGCCGAGGGGGACCCCCTGCACGGGGCGGTACGCATCGCCACCGACCTCATGGCGGGCGCGTTCGCTCTTCCGTGTGAGGGAAAGATGCTGTGCGTGACGAGCCCGGCAGGTGAGGACGTCACCCGAGCGGCCGGTCCCGGGACGTAACTCATCAGACAAATCCGGACGGATACCGCTCACCTGCCCCCTCCCCGAACGGGGACGCCCGGGGAGCCACTAACATGCCGCAGCATGAGCACCCCCACTGGGCCCGCGTCCGGCCTGCCAGTACGAATGCCGCGCCCCCGCCAGCCCGGGCGGCACCGCCGCCCCGAACCCCTGGTGGCTCCCGAGGGCGCGCCCGCGCTCGTCCTCGCCGTGCCGGGTGCGCCCAGTAGCACCACCCGCTCCCTCGCCGACGAAGTCGTGAGCATCGCCCGTTCCGAGCTGCCCGGCCTCGACGCCCGGATCGGCTACCTCGACGGCGACGACGAGGAGTTCCCCTCGCTGCAGTCGGTGCTCGCGCACGCCGGCGAGGAGCGTACCGCCCGCTTCGAGCAGGCCCGCGCCGCCGGCGTGGACGCCAAGGAGCCCGACGGTCCCGTCGCCGTCGTCGTGCCGCTGCTCGCCGGCCCGGACAGCGCGCTGCTGCGCCGGATCCGCCAGGCCGTGATGGACAGCCGCGTCGCCGCGGAGCTGACCGATGTACTCGGCCCGCACCCGCTGCTCGCCGAGGCGCTGCACGTGCGGCTGTCCGAGGCCGGGCTGGCCCGTGCCGACCGCGCCCGCCTGTTCACCGTGGCGACCGCCGCGGACGGCATCATCCTGGCGTCCGTGGGCGGTGACGAGGCCGTGCAGGCGGCCGGGATCACCGGCATGCTGCTCGCCGCGCGCCTCGCGGTGCCGGTGATGGCGGCCGCCCTGGACCAGGAGGGGTCCATCGCCTCCGTCGCCGAGCAGCTGCGCGGCTCCGGTTCGCGGCAGCTGGCACTCGCGCCGTACCTGATCGGCCCGGAGATCGACGCGAGCCTGATCGAGGAGGCCGCGAAGGAGGCGGACTGCTCCGCCGCCGAGGCGCTCGGCCCGTACCCGGCGATCGGCAAGCTCGCCCTGGCCAAGTACACGACCGCGCTGGGCATCGCGCCGCAGCAGGCGCAGAGCTCCCCGGTCCGCTGACGCGGCCGGCGCGCAGCGACAACGGAAGGGCCCGCTCCGGTTGCCGGAGCGGGCCCTTCCGCATGGGCGCGGGGAGTCCGGGCGGGCCGGCCCCGCTCAGCCGGTGACCACGCAGGACGCCGCGGGCACCGGGATCGAGCCGCCGCGTCGCGGCACCCCCGTGCCCGGGTCGACCGCGAACCAGGTCACGTCCCCGGAGCGCTCGTTCGCGACGTACAGGAAACCGCCGGACTCGGTGATCGCGCGGGGCCAGTGACCGCCGCAGGGCACGGTGGTGAGCGGGCTCAGCCCCTCCCCCTCGACCGCGAACACGGACAGCACGTCCTCGCCGCGGGTCGCGGTCCACACGAAGCGGCCGTCGGGCGAGACGGCCACGCCCGACGGATAGGCGTCCCCGGCCGGGGCGCCGGGCAGCACCGGGACCTCCGTGAGCGGCTTCAGCTCACCGCCCGCGGCGTCCCAGCGGCAGACGACGAGGGTGGGGCTGAGCTCGTTGAGGACGTACGCGTGCGCACCGTCCGGATGGAAGGCCAGGTGACGCGGGCCCGATCCGGGGCGCAGGGCGATTTCCCGGTGCGGCGCGAGAGCGCCGCCGGTCAGGGTGCACACCCGCACCGAGTCCGTGCCGAGGTCGACGCCGACCACCCAGCGACCGCTCGGGTCGGGCTGCACCTGGTGGGCGTGCGGACCCTGCTGGCGCTGGGGGTGGGGGCCCGAGCCGCTGTGCCGGAACACCCCGGACGCGGACCGCGCGAGGCCGCCGTCCGCGCGGACGGGGACGGCGGTGACGCTGCCGGAGCCGTAGTTCGCGGTGAGCAGGTGCCCGGCGAAGAGACAGAGGTGGGTCGGCCCGTTCGCGTCGACCGGTACCGGGGGCCCGGCCGGCTCCGGCCTGTCCCCGGTCACGCGGAACGCGGCCACGGCGCCCTCGGCCGTCTCGCTGACCGCGTACAGCATGCGGCGGTCGGCCGACAGGGCCAGGTAGGAGGGATCGGGCAGGCCGTTCACGGTGCTCAGGACGGTCAGCGCGCCGCTGTCGGGGGCGATGGCCGCGGCGACGATGCCGGGGCCTCCCGCCGCCGTGAACGACCCGATGAACGCCCGCTGTCCGCCGTCCGCCACGGCTGTCCCCTCTCGTCCGGTACCGGTTCGGAGTGACGGTAGCAGTCGCCCCTCTCAGGTCTAGACCAAAAGCGGCCGGTCCGGTGCGGGTCCGGGGCGCGCTTCAGGCGCCGACCAGCGGGGATCCGGAGGGTGCCCGCAGCGGCGCCGCGAGTTCGGCGAGGGCGCGCTCCAGGCCGTGGAGGTGGGCCAGTGCGGGTTCCGTCGCGGCCGGAGCCGTGCGCACCGCGATGTCCCGGCCGCCGGTGAGCGCCTCGACCGCGACCTCCACGCGCCGGCAGGCGGCGGCCAGACGGGCGTCGTGCGAGGCCTCCGGGTCGGCGGCGACGGCGACGAGGCCGCGGATCTCCCGGGCGCAGTCGTCGAGCAGGGCGAGCACCCGGCGGGCGCGCCGCTTGCGACCGCGCATGGGGTTCAGCGGATGCACCAGCGGGGCGACCGAGAGCCGCACCCGGGCGAGGAGCTGCTCCAGCTCCGCCACCATCGGCGCGGGATCGGCGTCCTCGGCGCCGGCCAGCCGCGCGGCCGTCCGGGCGGTGCACGCGTGGACGCAGTGCAGGGCCCGCTGGATCCAGGCGTCGGTGACGCTGTGGGTGGTCACGGGCAGGACGAGGGCCACCGCCAGCGCGGCGCCGAGCGCGCCGACGCCGGTCTCCACGAGCCGCAGGGCCAGCAGGCCGGGGCCGAGCACCCCCAGGAGGCCGTAGAGCATGGCGGCGAGCAGCGTCACCCAGAGCATCATCCAGGTGTAGGACACCGCGGCCGTGTAGAAGATGCCGAAGACGGACACGGCGACGATCAGGGCGGTGGGCACCGGGTCCCCGTGCACGGGGACGGCGACGAACAGCGCGAGACCGATGCCGATGACCGTTCCCAGCACCCGGCGGAAGCCGCGGACCAGGGTCTCGCCGCGCGAGGTGGTGTTCACGAAGACCCACCAGGTGGCGCCGACGGCCCAGTACCAGCGCTGCCCGGACACCAGCTGACCCACGACGAGGGCGAAGCCCGCGCCGGCCGTCGCCTGGATCGCCTGGCGGGTGGTCACACGGGCCAGACCGGTGCCGCCGGGCGGCGGGGCCGGCACGGCGGCGGGCGGCAGGCGGCGCTCGTAGCACCACAGCCCGAAGCGCACCGCGGCCGCGGCGAGCACGGACAGCAGGACGGAGGCGTACAGCTCGGGGAGCTGGTCCGTCCTCGCGTGCAGGAACTGCGCCACGAAGTAGGTCATGAACGCGAAGACCCCGAGGCTGTGTCCGCGGGGGCCCCAGCGCCGCGCGTACACGCCCAGTCCGACCACGGCGAGGAAGGTGAGGTCGCGGGCCACGGGGTGGTCGTGCAGCACCGCCGCGGCGGCGAGCACCGGCAGGCCGACGGCGGGCAGCAGTGCCGTCGTGACGGCCTGCCCGCGGACCGTGGCGTCGGTGACGGTGAACAGGGCGAGCAGTGCGGCGAGCCCACCGGTGACGGCACCCGCGAGGGAGTGGCCGGCCAGGCCGCACACGACGACCGCCAGCCCGATGCCGAGCACGGCCCGCGCCGCGAAGCGCAGCCGGGTCCGGCCCGGGTCCGGAGCCGTGAACACCCTCTTCAACACCGCTTACCGCCCCCTGTGAATCATGATGTGCACCGTGGCATGAAAAAGGCGCCGCGGGGTTCGCAGCGCCATCGACACCTCCATGGGAGCATCCTTACCGCCACTGGCTCAACAGGGCGCTTTTCGGTTGTGCCATTGGCTCATGTCTTGTGCCGCAGAAGCGTTCTCCGGAGTACCAACGGCCGACAGTGGGTGGCCCAGTGGTCCGGCGCGTCCTCGGGCCATTGGTACAGTCGGGACGATCGCTGAAGGACGAGGAGGCCGGGCGCCATGGCCGTGGACGAGCTCGACACCCGCATCCTGCGCCTGTTGCTGGAGCAGCCGCGCACCAGCGTGCGCGAGTACGCCCGCATCCTGGGAGTCGCCCGCGGCACCCTCCAGGCGCGGCTCGACCGCATGGAGCGCGAGGGCGTGATCACCGGCACCGGCCCCGTCCTCTCCCCCGCCGCGCTGGGCCACCCCGTGCTCGCGTTCGTCCACGTCGAGGTCACCCAGGGACACCTGGACGAGGTGGGCGACGCCCTGGCCGCCGTACCGGAGATCGTCGAGGCGTTCTCCATCACGGGCGGGGGCGACCTGCTGACCCGGGTCGTGGCGCGCGACGCCGGGCACCTGGAGGACGTGATCCAGAAGCTGATCGGCCTGCCCGGCGTGGTGCGCACCCGCACCGAGGTGGCGCTGCGCGAGCGCGTTCCGCACCGGCTGCTGCCGCTGGTGGAGTCGATCGGCCGGACGGCACGGAAGTGACCCCGGGCCGGCCGCCGGCCGCCCCGGCCCCCTTGGCATCATGGGCCCCGTGAGCACCCTCGGCACCCTCTCAGTCATCTTCGACCTCGACGGAACGCTCGTGGACAGCGAGCCGAACTACTACGAGGCGGGCCGGCGCACCCTCGCCGAGTACGGCGTCCCGGACTTCTCGTGGGCCGAGCACGAGCGCTACGTCGGGATCAGCACGCGGGAGACGATCACCGACTGGCGGGAACGGTACGGGCTGCGGGCCGGCCTCGAGGAACTGCTCGCGGTGAAGAACCGCCGCTATCTGGAGCTGGCCCGCACCTCCACGCGCGTGTACCCGGAGATGCGCGCCTTCGTCGAACTGCTGGCGGACGAGGGCGTGCCGATGGCCGTGGCCTCCGGCTCCTCGCCCGAGGCCATCGGGGCGGTCCTGGCGGGCACGGGCCTGGACGCGTATCTGCGCACCGTCGTCTCGGCCGACGAGGTGGCGCACGGCAAGCCGGCCCCCGACGTCTTCCTGGAAGCGGCCCGCCGGCTCGGCGCGGACCCCGGCGACTGCGTGGTGCTGGAGGACGCGGCCCCGGGCGCCCTCGCCGCGCACGCGGCCGGGATGCGCTGCATCGCGATTCCGTACGTCGCCGCGCAGGCCGACGCCGCGGAGTTCGCCACCGCCGGCCTGCTGCTGCGCGGCGGGCAGCGGGAGTTCACGGCGCGAGCGGCGTACGCGTGGCTGACGCGGACGGCTCGGCCCGCCTGACCGGCCTCCTTCGCCCGCGCCCCTCGGCGAACGTCCGGAAGCCGTCCCGGCGAACGTCCGGAACCCATCGCTCCCGACCCGTTGACGCCTTCTCGTCCCCTCCCTATCGTCTGGTCGATCGTTCGCACGGCGTTCGCCATATCGAACACTTAGTGGAGGAGCATCCATGGCACGGCCCCTCTCCCGGCGCACCCTCATCCAGGCCGCCGCCGTGACGGCGACGACCACCGCGATGTCCTCCGCGGCCACCGGTCGCGCCGCCACCGCGCCGGGCGCGTCGGCCGCCGCCCCCGACGTGCCGGCGGCGTGGACCGTGCGGCCGTTCGCACTCGAGGACGTGACCCTCGGGCCGGGCGTCTTCGCCGGCAAACGACGGCTGATGCTCGACCACGCCCGTGGCTACGACGTGAACCGGCTGCTCCAGGTCTTCCGCGCCAACGCCGGCCTGTCCACCCGCGGCGCGGTCGCCCCCGGCGGCTGGGAGGGGCTGGACGGTGAGGCAGGCGGAAATCTGCGCGGCCACTACACCGGCCACTTCCTGACCATGCTGGCGCAGGCGTACCGCAGCACCGGCGAGCAGGTGTTCGCGGACCGGATCGGCACCATGGTCGGGGCCCTCACCGAGGTACGGGAGGCGCTGCGCCGTGACCCGGCCGTCCTGAGCGTCGGCGGCCGGTTCGGCCGCGCGGCGGAGCAGGTGCGCGGCTCCCACCAGTACGTCGACCTCCCGGCCGCCGTTCTCGGCGGCGCACCGGCCCTCACCCTGTCCGCCTGGGTACGGCCCGCGCACGACGCCGCCTGGGCCAGGATCTTCGACTTCGGCGACGACACCACCCGCTACCTGTACCTGGCCGCCCGCAACGCGGACGGGGTGCCGCGGTTCGCCGTCACCACCTCGGGACCGGGCGGCGAGCAGGGCCTCGTCGGCACCGCACCGCTGCCGCTCGACGAGTGGAGCCACCTGGCCGTGACCCTCGCCGGCGGCACCGGCACCCTCTACGTCAACGGCACCGCCGTGGCCCGCAGCACGGCCATGACGCTGACCCCGGCCGCTCTCGGCACGCTCGGGAACAACTGGCTGGGCCGCTCGAACTTCCCCGCCGACCCCGTCTTCGCGGGCGCGTTCGAGGAGGTGAACGTCTTCTCGCGCGCCCTGACCGCCGCCGAGATCACCGAGTTGCAGAGCCGCCGGGCCGCCGACGCCTCGACCGGCCGGGGCGACCTGGCGTCGTACGCCTTCGACGAGACCGCCGGCGCGACGTTCGCGGACGCCTCCGGCCGCGGTCTGGACGCCACCCTGCGCCGCACCTGGGGCGCGCCCAGCCACCCGGGGTTCCTCGCCGCGTACCCGGAGACGCAGTTCATCGAACTGGAGTCGATGACGGCCAGCGACTACACCCGGGTGTGGGCCCCGTACTACACCGCCCACAAGATCCTCACAGGGCTGCTCGACGCGTATCTCGCCACGGACGACGACCGGGCGCTCGACCTGGCGTCCGGTCTGTGCGACTGGATGCACGCGCGGCTGTCCGTGCTGCCGAAGGCCACCCTGCAGCGGATGTGGGGGCTGTTCTCCAGCGGGGAGTTCGGCGGCATCGTCGAGGCGATCTGCGATCTGCACGCGATCACCGGCCGGGCCGAGCACCTCGCGCTGGCCCGTCTGTTCGACCTGGACCGGCTCATCGACGCCTGTGCCGCGAACACCGACGTCCTCGACGGGCTGCACGCCAACCAGCACATCCCGATCTTCACGGGCCTGGTGCGGCTGCACGACGAGACGGGCGAGGAGCGCTACCTCACGGCCGCGAGGAACTTCTGGGGCATGGTCGTCCCCCACCGCATGTACGGGATCGGCGGCACCAGCAGCGGCGAGTTCTGGAAGGCCCGCGATGTGATCGCGGGCACGATCGGCACCACCACCGCCGAGTCCTGCTGCGCGTACAACATGCTCAAGCTGAGCCGGGCGCTGTTCTTCCACGAGCAGGATCCGGCCTACATGGACTACTACGAGCGGGCCCTGTACAACCAGGTGCTCGGCTCCAAGCAGGACCGGCCGGACGCGGAGAAGCCGCTCGTCACGTACTTCATCGGCCTGACGCCCGGTCATGTGCGGGACTACACGCCCAAGCAGGGCACCACCTGCTGCGAGGGCACCGGCATGGAGAGCGCCACGAAGTACCAGGACTCGGTGTACTTCGCGAAGTCCGACGGGAGCGCCCTGTACGTCAACCTCTACAGCGCCTCCCGGCTGACCTGGGCCGAGAAGGGTGTCACGGTCACACAGACCACCGACTACCCGCAGGAGCAGGGCAGCACGCTCACCCTCGGCGGCGGCCGGGCCGCCTTCACGCTGCTGCTGCGGGTGCCGTCCTGGGCGGGCACCGGGTTCCGGGTGACCGTCAACGGGAGGGCGGTGCCGGGGACACCGGCCGCCGGCAGCTACTTCGGCGTCTCCCGGACCTGGCGCGACGGCGACACCGTGCGGGTCTCCCTCCCCTTCCGGCTGCGGGTGGAGAAGACCCCGGACGACCCCGCCCTGCAGACCCTGTTCCTCGGCCCGGTCAACCTGGTCGCCCGCGAATCCGCGACGCACCACCTGCGGTTCGGGCTGTACCGCGACGCGGGTCTCTCCGGCGATCTGCTGCCCTCCCTCACCCCGGTCGCCGGGCGGCCGCTGCACTACACGCTGGACGGCGTCGAGCTGGCGCCCTTCTCCGAGGGCACCGAGGATCCGACGCACGCCTACTTCCGGCGCTGGGAGCCACGTGTGGTCTTCGGCGGCTCCGACTCCGGCGTCGCCAACCCCGCCCGCGGCGACGGCACCACGCTCCTGGACGAGGTCTGGGCCGGGGCGCCCTTCGCCGGCAAGGACGCGCTGGTGGCGCGGGTGCGCTCCACCGTGCGGGCCTGGGTGTCCGACGGTCTGCTGAGCGCGGCGGACGGCGACACGGTGGTGCGCACGGCACGGCAGGCCACGTACGCGCCCTGAGGCCGGCCGGAAGTTCTTTGCCGGAGCGGTGATTGTTTCGCGTCCGCCGTCCGTACTTCCTGCTGTTGGGCCGTTCACATCCCAGGAGGCACGATGCGCATCTCGCGCAGCACGGCAGGAACCGCGTTCGTGGGCGGAGCGATGATCCTCACCCTCACCGCGCTCGCCTACCCCACCATGCTGGGCGTGCAGAACACATCGACCAAGCAGGACCGGGTGGTCGCCAACACGAACTACGGCCCGCTGACCGAGGCGGACCGCGACTTCGTGGTCAAGGTGCGCGCGGCCGGCCTGTGGGAGCACCCCCTGGGCCTGCTGGCGATGGAGCGGGGGACGACGCCGGAGATGAAGGAGGCCGGCGAGCACCTGGTCGTCGGGCACGGCCGGCTCGACGCCAGTTGCCGCAGGATCTCCCTCGAACTCGGCATCACGCTGCCGAACCAGGCGTCGCCCCAGCAGCAGCAGTTCGTGGAAACCGTGAAGTCCACCAACGGCAAGGAGTTCGACTCCACCGCGGTGAACATCATGCGCGTGACGCACGGGCAGATCTTCCCGGCCATCGCCAAGATCCGGGCCAATACCAGGAACACCCTCGTCCGGCAGCTGGCCGACCAGGCCAACGACACCGTGCTCGACCACATCACGGTGCTGGAGAAGACGGGACTGGTCAATCACGAGCAGGTCAACTTCCAGCAGACCAGTCCGCCCAAGATGCCCCAGGAACAGGTGACCCCGCCGGCCCCGCAGGCGGGCGCGCCGGTCCTCGCGCTGGAGATCCCCGAGGAACTGAAGGACCTGAACACGGCTTCTCCGGCGCCGTCCCCGTCGCCCACGGTGAAGTAGCGCCGAAGCGCGCCCGTGGGCTACGACCCGCGGCGGGGCCTGCCCCGGCGCGGTTTCTTCGGCGAGCCGCCGGTGCCTCTCCGGCGGCCCCCGGCGGCCGGCCTGCCCGCCGCCTGCTGCCGGCGGGCACCGTCCCGGTCGGTGCGCCGGGGTTTCTCCTGCGCCGCCTGCTGGGCACGGCCCCGGGTGCTGTTGACGGTCCGGCCGCGGACGATGCCGATGAAGTCCTCCACCCGGTCCGTCGTCGCGTCCTCGGGCCAGGCCAGTGCCACGCCCGACTCGGGGGCGTCCACGAGGGGCCGGTGGGTGAGGTCCTTGCGGTGGTGCAGCCGGGCGAGGGACAGCGGCACGACGAGCACGCCGATCCCGGCCGCGACCAGTTCGACGGCGTCGGCGGTGGTGGCGGGGCGTTCGAGGGCAGACCGTCCGGGCAGGGCCTCCCAGTCCAGGACGTCGTCGAGGGGGTGCAGCACGATGTCGTCGGCCAGGTCCTCGGGGGTCACCTCGTCGACCGCCGTGACGAGGTGGTCCCTGGGCACCACGACGACCGTCCGCTCGGTGTAGAGGGGGATCGCGCTGAAGACCGCCCGGTCGACGGGCAGCCGGACCAGACCCGCGTCGGCGTCCCCGCTCAGCAGCAGCCCCTGCGCCGCTTCGGCCGGCACCTGCGTGAGGGTCAGCGGGACGTCGGGCAGCCGCTCGTTCCAGATGCGCACCCATTTGTCGGGCATCACCCCGGGTACGTACACGAGCCGGAACGAGGGGGATACTTCCGAGCCTGTCACCTGGCCAGGTTACCGGCCGTGGTCGGCCCTCGCGCACACGCTCGATACCCTGGACACCATGACGTCGCACCAGAGCACCCAGACGATGAAGCCCGCGACCGCGGCCAAGAAGCTGGGTGTGTACCTCGAGGCCACCCCCGCCGAGTTCCGGGAGGGTGCGGTCTCGCGGGCCGAGCTGAACGCGCTCCAGGCCGACCCGCCCCAGTGGCTGCGCGACCTGCGGCGCGACGGCCCGCACCCCCGCCCGGTGGTCGCGGCGAAACTGGGCGTCTCCATCGCCGGTCTCGCCCGCGGCGGGATCACCGAGCCCCTCACCACCGAGCAGATCGAGACGCTGAAGCAGGAGCGTCCCGAGTGGCTGGAGCGGGAGCGCGCCACCCAGGCGGAGGTCCGCAGGGAAGCGGCGCGGATCAAGAAGCGCGACGCCGAACGCGCGGAGCGCGGCGACTGACCCGGCCCGGGACCGCCGCAGTTCCCTCAGGGCCCTGAGGGCTCTCGGTGTCCCGGAAAACCCGAGTGCGGCGGCGCTCGGGGCTCTGGGACCATGCCCGAATGGCTCACCGTCTCGAACAGTTGATCGTCCGGCGCACCCTTCGCCTCCCCTCCCCCACCGGTCCCTCGGGGGACGGGAGCGTCGCGGCGCGCCAGTTCGACGCCGCGCTGATGTCGGTCGGCTTCAAGCTCTCCGCCCAGCTGCTGGAGCGCCTGTCGGGACTGTCCGAGGGGACGGTCGTCGACACGGCCGTCCGCACCCTGGGCACCGTCCGGGAGACGGTCGGCGATCATGTGCGGCACAACGTGTACTTCGTCGACTTCCCGGCGAACGTGCCGGACACCTTCGACTTCTGGATGCGCTGCGTCACCGAGGCGCTCGCCGACGACACCGCGCGCGAGAGCACCCTCGCCCGGCTCCGCACGGGCGTGCTGGACCTGCTCGCGCTGCCGTCGTACGGCACCTACCGGCACACGTACGCCGAGATGCTCGCCGCCCACGACGAGCTGGTCGCCGCCGCGGGCGACCGGGTGACGGTCCTGCACCTCGGCGGCGCCCTGGACGACGAGGTCACCGCCCTGTACCTGGCCCTCGCCGGGAGCAGCACCCCGCTGGGCGACGAGGGGCTGACCGACCTCGAGACCCTGGCCGGCGCGTGCGTGGCCGGACCGCAGCCCGAGGCGATCCCGGTGCGGGAGAACCGCGCGGTCGTCAACCGGGCGCGGCTCCGGGCCGGCGCGGACCTGCTGCTGGACACCGTGACCGACGTGCTCCGCCTGGCCTGTGCGCTGTCGGACGGTGACGTGACCCTCCGGGAGCCGACGCGGTTCCGGGCGCTGCCCCGGCCCGTGCGCCGCGCGCTGCTGGCGGGCCTCGACGCGGTGGTGGAGGCCTCTCCCGCCAAGTCGGCCGACGTCCACGCGCACCGGGAGGCGTTCAAGCGGCTCGGCGAGCGGCTGCACCCGCACGAGTACCCGCGGTGGCCGCACGCGGCCGAGGTGTTCGCGGTCGCCCGGGGCGAGAAGCGGGCCCGCTCCTTCGACAGCCGGGTGGAGGAACTGCTCGGCGCCGGTGACGTCACCGGCGCGGTGGCGCTGCTGAAGTCCGCCCCGGGCAGGCTGCTGCGCGCGCTCGACCGCCTGCTGCGCACGGCCGGCACCGAGGAGGAGCGCGACGCCGTCGCGGCCGCCGCCGAGGAGGTCGTGCCCCGGGTCTCGGGCCGGGTGGTGCTGGCGGTGCGGGAGCACCTCCACAACCGGGCCGGCGAGAAGGGCGGCCCCGGGGAACGCCGGGTCTTCGTGAACCGGCACGGCCGTGCCCGGGTGGCCCCGGACGGCCGTGCGCCCCTGCCGGCCCCGGCGTGCCGGCGCCTGATCTCCGCCTTCGACGCCGAGGTGGGCCGCCGGCTGCCCGAGCCCGGGCACCTGCTGATCGACCCCGCCGTCCTGGACGTCGCGCTCCCCCTGAGCGGCCGGGCGACGGCGGCCGGACTCGGGGTGCTGCCGCGCGGCTCCGTGTCCGCGGTGGAGGGTGGGCTGCTGCGCTTCTTCGTGTACTGGAAGCAGACGGGCCGCTCCACCGACTACGACCTGTCGGCCCTGGTCCTGGACTCCGGCTACCGGACCGTCACGTGGCTGTCGTACACGGCGCTGCGGGACGTGGAGGGCACGCACTCCGGCGACATCACCGACGCGCCCGACGGCGCCTCGGAGTTCATCGACCTGCGGCTGGACGCGGTGCGCGGCGACTTCATCGTGCCGCAGGTCAACATCTACTCCGGGGAGGGCTTCGAGGAGGTCGAGGAGTCCTTCTTCGGGTTCATGCTGCGGGAGGCCGAGCAGCGGGGCCGTCCGTTCGAACCGCGGACGGTGCGGATGAAGTCGGACCTGCGCGGCCCGGGCCGGGTCGCCCTGCCGCTGGTCTTCGTACGCGGCGACGACGGACGGTGGCACGCCAAGTGGCTGCACCTGTACCTCAAGGGCCATCCGTCGGCGAACCGGGTCGAGGGCAACCGCGTGTCGGTGGCGGCCCTGCTGCGCGGCATCGTCGACCGCGAGCACCTCACGGTCCGCCACCTCACCGGGCTCCTGGCCGGCCGCGCCACGGCCGTGACGTCGTGGGACGGCGAGAAGGTCCCGGACGGCCCGGTCACCTGCATCGGGCTGGAACGTCCCGAGGGACTGCACCCGGACTCCCGGGTCCTCACCCCCGAAAATCTGCGCGACCTGATCCCCGCCTGACTGCTACCGTCGACCACGGCGAGGCCATGAACGGGCTTCCTTCTCCTTCCTTTCCTGAAATCAGTCCGTTCGCTCTCCTCGCCCTCGGCGTCGCACACCCCCGACCGGGACTCCCGGCTTCGGGGGTGTGTCCGTCCGCGCCGGACACGCGGGAAAACGCCAGCCCCCGCCACCCTTCCGGCGAATAGAAATATCTACCAGCATGGCGACACGCCGGGCCACCGCGTGGACGACCGCGACACCGACGGCCCGCGTCCAGCACGCGCCCGCAGCGGCGCACCCGACCGTGCCCGGGGTGGGACATGCACAGCGTCATGTGGAAGCAAGCCGTCGAGTGGCTGGCCGCGGCGGCCACGGATCCCCAGGAGTGCAAACGCGAGTGGGACCGGGGAACGGGCACGGCACTGCTCGCGGCGGGACGGTACTGGGACGTGCTCAGCGTGCCCGACCGGCTGGGGCTGCTCGCCCTGGACATCCTGTGGCGTGATCCGCTGAAGGTGCCCGGGCCCACGCTGGTGGACGTCACGGCCCGCAGAGTGGGGTTCTTCCTGCCGCCCGATCCGGTCAGCGAGTGGGTCGGGTCCGGTGTACGGCACGTCGGCCGGGGGTCCTGGGTCGCCGTACCACCGCCGTACCGGCCCGCCGGCCGCCTGGAGTGGCTCGTCCCGCCGGACGGCAGCGGCGCCCTGCACTCCCCCGGCGCGCTCGAACTGGCCCTGCGCAGGGCCACCGGCACGTTGGCCGCACTGGCGCCGGTCAGTGCGGAGCCGGCGGGGGCGGAGTGCTGGTGAGTTCCTCGTGGGTGTCCTCGGCGGGGGGGGGCGGCCCGCGGGAGGCCGCAGCAGGGGAACCGGAACGGGAAAGGGCACGGACAGCACGGGTGCGCGCCCGCTCACCGTGGAGGCGGCGAAGGACGCCCACTGACCGTCGCGGTGCTCCGGAACGGCGTGGCCCCTGGCCCGCCACTCCGCGACGAGGGCCGTGCAGATCGGCGTATGGCCCGCGTACCCACTGGTGAGTTCGGCGTACGGCCGGCTCGCGGGGCCGTTCCCGAGAGGGCGCCGCGCCGTCTCAGTGCTGTCCATACCGGGCCAACGCACCCCGTGCGCCGGTGGTACGCGGGTGGCTCCGGGTCCACCGGGCCGGGTGAGGCCGCCACCCGTACGGAGGTGCACGCCGGCCGGACAGGCGTTCGGCGAAGGGGGCGTTCGTTCAGAACCCGGCCGGGCCGCACGTGCTCGGGCGGGTCGTGCGGCGGCCGCCGCCCCGCCCGGCCGAGTTCGGCTCCGACGATGATGACCTCGACGTCCGCCTCACGGCGAACGGGGTGGAGCCCTCGTCGGTCAGGTGGATGCCGGGGTTGACCCTCGACCTTGTCGAGGGATCAGGGTGTGGCGGTGTGGAGAGCGAGATGCGCAGCATTGGTGAGATGGCCCGGGACAGCGGGCTGGGCGTGAGCGCCCTGCGGTTCTACGACCGTGCCGGTGTCCTGGTTCCCGCCCGGGTGGATCCGGTCAGCGGCTACCGCTGGTACGCCCCCGAGCAGCTCGACGAGGCCCGGCTGCTGGCCCGGTTGCGTCGCGCCGGCATGCCGCTGGCGGACATCCGGCTGGTACTGGCCGGCTGGTCCGGCGCGGACACCGACCTCGTACGACAGCTCCTCCAGGCGCATCTGCGCCGTCTCGAGCAGGGGCTGTCCGATGCCCGCACCGAGTTCTCCGCGCTCCGAGCCCTTCTCGACCACAGGGAGAACCCCATGGCCCCGCCCCGCACCACCGCCTCCGGTCCCGTCCCCACCGCCGTCCGGCCGGCCGTCTCCGCGTCCGGACTGGCCGCCGCGCTGGACGCGGTCCGCTTCGCGGCCGGCACCGATCCGGAACTGCCGGTGCTCGGTGGGGTCCTGTTCGACGTCGAGGGCGACGCGCTGCGCCTCGTGGCCACCGACCGGTACCGGATGGCCGTGGCACGCACCGCCGTCACCGGGCACGGCGGGCCCCGCGTCCAGGTCACCGTTCCGCTTCCGCTCGTCGACGCGATGCGGGCGCTGCTGGACGACGAGGGCCAGGTCCGGCTCACCGTGGACGGTGACCGGGTGACCCTGGAGACCGGTGACCGCCAGACGGCCGGCCAGTGCCTCGGCCAGGACTTCCCCGACTACCGCCGCCTCGTCCGCATTCCGGCCGGGCGGCGCGCCCTCGTCGAGGTGCCGGCCTTCCGGGAGGCGGTGCTGGCCGGCCCCGTCCGCGCGGGCGAGGTCCGCGCGCAGGACGGTGTGTCCTGCGACCTCAGCGTGCTCAAGGTGACGGACGACGGTGCGCCGGCCCTCGCCGGGGAGGGGGACGACGACCGGGACCTCGTCGCCGTGAACCGCGCGTTCCTGCTGGACGCGCTCGCCGCAGGCGGCAGTGACCGGCTGGTCCTGGAGATCGGCGCCCCCACGGCGCCCCTCGCGATCCGCCGGCCGGACGACGAGGACACCTTCTCGCTCCTGATGCCGGTCCGGCTGGAGAACTAGGACTCGTCGCCCGTACGGACGGTGCCCGGTCCGCGCACGGCCCGGCCTGCGCGGACCGGGCACCGCCGCGGGCCCGAGCAGCAGCACGGACGCGCCGCGGCCCGGGCCCGTGTCCGGGCGGCCGGCCGGTTCACCGTTCGGGCGTGCTGTCCTGCACCGGCTCGAGGGTCTCCGCGGCCGGTGTCGCGACGTGCACGGGCCGGGCGTCGGCGGATGCGGTGCGGCGGCTCGTCAGGCGCAGCGCGACGGGCTCGGTGTAACGGGCCGTGAGCGGGCCCAGGACGACCAGGATCAGGACGTACGCCGTGGCCAGCGGGCCGAGGTCCGGCTCGATGCCCGCGGTGACCGCGAGCCCGGCGATGACGATGGAGAACTCTCCGCGGGCGACCAGGGTGCCGCCCGCGCGCCAGCGGCCCTTGGGGGAGATCCCGGCCCGCCGGGCGGCCCAGTACCCGGTGGCGATCTTCGTCAGCGCGGTGACCACGGCGAGCGCGAGGGCGGGCAGGATCACCGGCGGGATGGAGCCGGGGTCGGTGTGCAGGCCGAAGAAGACGAAGAACACCGCGGCGAACAGGTCCCGCAGCGGTGCCAGCAGGTTGTGCGCGCCCTCGGCCACCTCCCCGGACAGGGCGATGCCGACCAGGAACGCGCCCACGGCCGCCGAGACCTGCAACTGCTGGGCGAGCCCCGCGACGAGCAGCGTCAGACCCAGCACCACCAGCAGCAGCTTCTCCGGGTCGTCGCTGGAGACGAACCGGGAGATCACCCGCCCGTAACGGACGGCGACGAACAGCACGAGCCCGGCGACGCCCAGCGCGATGGCCAGCGTGGCGCTGCCCGCGGCGAGGCTGACTCCGGCCAGCAGCGCGGTGATGATAGGCAGGTAGACCGCCATCGCCAGGTCCTCGAGCACCAGGATGCTGAGGATCACCGGCGTCTCGCGGTTGCCGAGCCGTCCGAGGTCGCCGAGGACCTTGGCGATGACGCCGGAGGAGGAGATCCAGGTGACGCCGGCCAGCACCACCGCGGCGACCGGGCCCCAGCCGAGCAGCAGGGCCAGGGCGGCACCGGGCAGGGCGTTCAGCGCCATGTCCACGAGACCGGCCGGGTACTGGGTCTTGAGGTTGGAGACCAGGTCGCTGGCCGTGTACTCCAGACCGAGCATGAGCAGCAGCAGGATGACGCCGATCTCGGCGCCGATCGCCACGAACTCCTCGCTCGCGCCGAGCGGCAGCAGTCCGCCTTCGCCGAACGCGAGGCCGGCCAGCAGGTAGAGGGGAATCGGGGAGAACCGGAGGCGTCCGGCGAGGCGTCCGAGCAGGCCGAGCCCGAGGATGATCGCGCCGAACTCGATCAGGAAGACCGCGGAAGAGTGCACGCGCTCACTCCCGCCCGAGAATCGCGGCGGCGGCGTCGATGCCCTCGCGGGTGCCGATCAGGATCAGCGTGTCCCCTCCGGCCAGCCGGAAGTCCGGCGCGGGGGACGGGATCGCCTCCGCCCGCCGCAGCACGGCCACGATCGAGACGCCGGTGTCGGTACGCATCCGTGTCTCGCCCAGCACCCGGCCGTTCCAGTGGGAGACGGCGGACAGCTCGATGCGCTCGGCGACCAGCCCCAGGTCGGTGGTGTGCAGCAGGTTGGGGCTGTGGTGGGCGGGCATCAGCGCGTCGATCATCGCGGCCGACTCGGCGACGGTCAGGCGCAGCGACTGGGCGCAGGCGTCCGGGTCGTCGGAACGGTAGATGTTGACCGTGCGGGCTCCGTCCCTGTGCGCGATCACGGACAAGTGCTGGTGCTCACGCGTGGTGAGGTCGTATTTCACGCCGATGCCCGGCAGCGGCGTGGCGCTCATCCGTGGAGCAGGCACAGCCCTCCCCTTCCTGGTTTTCCCTCGATGACTTCGTGCTGACCGGGGTGCCGCATCGCACGGATGATCCACCCCCGCAGTGGACATGGTGCCATCCGGTCATTCGGCCGGGACACGGGTGTTGTCCCTGAGGGACACGGGCCCGCGGAGGACGCCGGCCGCAAGGGGGCCGAGGATGCCCGGGGAGGCCGTCCCGTCACAGATCGGCGGGGTGCCCCGGCATCGTCCGGACACGGGGGGTGCGCCGGCCGGCCCGCGGGGCTGTGGCCCGTTGGTCCCATGGCGGCGGACCCCCGCCGGAGCCACCCTGGACGTATCCGATACGGGAGGTGCGATGAGCGGTCCGGTCGTCGTGGGAGTGGACGGCTCGGCATCGAGTCTGGCCGCGGTGGAGGTGGCGGCCGAGGAGGCGAGGTCGCGATCGGCCGCTCTGCGGGTGGTGCACGCGTTCCTCTGGCCGGCGATGCACGTGCCGCCGGGCGCGTCGCCGCTGGGTCCGGCCGACAGCGGTCTGCGGGCCGCGGTCGAACGTCTGATGTCCGAGGCGGTGGAACGCGCCGGGGCCGTGGCACCGGACGTGGAGGTCTCGCAGGCCGTCGTGACGGGCGAACCGCTGACCGTGCTGGAGGCGCAGTCGCGTTCCGCGGAGCTCGTGGTCGTCGGGTCGCGGGGCAGGGGCGGCTTCGTCGGGCTGCTGGCGGGGTCGACGGCCGTGCATCTGGCGGCGCACGGACGGTGCCCGGTGCTGGTCGTGCGCGAGCGGGCCGTACCGGACGGGCCGATCGTGGTCGGCGTCGACGGTTCCGCGGCGGGTGCGAAGGCGATCGGCTTCGCCTTCGCCGAGGCGGCGCTGCGCGGGGCGGACCTGGTCGCCCTGCACGCCTGGACCAACTGGAACGCCCTGCTGCCCGCCCCGCAGGACGGGCGGACGCCGTACGCGAACGAGCCCGGCACCCCGGCCACGGGCGAGGAGCGTCTGCTCTCGGAGGCGCTGGCGGGGCATCGGAAGCGGTACCCCGGCGTGGAGGTACGGCACGAGATCGTGCACGGCGGCACCCGCGAGGCACTGATCGAGGCGAGCCGCACGGCGCGGTTGCTGGTGGTCGGGGCCCGTGGCCGGGGCGGCTTCCTCGGACTGGTGCTGGGTTCGGTGAGCCAGGCCATGCTGCACCACGCGCACTGCCCGGTGGCCGTCGTGCGGGGCGGCGACGGGAACGCGTAGTCCGGCACCCGCTCCCCGCGTGCCGTTCACCGGGGCCTCGCCCGCCGCGTGACGCGTAGGCGCCGGCGCCCGCGGGTACTCGGGTGCGCTGCCGGGGCCGGGCGCACCGGGGCACCACGTCCCCCGTGTTCCGGGGCAAGGCGGCCGGGGACGGGAGAGAACAGTGAACGACACGGTCATCGTCGGAGTGGACGGCTCGCCGCCCAGTCTCGCCGCGGTCGATGTCGCGGCGCGGGAGGCCCGTCTGCGCGGCGCGCTGCTGCGGATCGTGCACGCCTTCAGCCGCCCCGCCGACCTGGACCCGATGATCCACGGCGTGCTGGCGCAGGTCGAACAGCGCGCCCACGACATCGCGCCGCACCTGGAGATCGCCCGGACCGTGGCGTCGGGTGAGACGCTGACGGTGCTGGAGGCCGAGTCGCGCCACGCGGTGCTGGCGGTGGTCGGCGGGCGGGGCCGCAGCGGGTTCGGGGGGCTGCTGCTGGGCTCGACCGTCGTGCAGCTGGCCGCGCACGGCCACTGCCCGCTCATGGTGGTCCGTGGCCGTTCCGATCCCCGGGGGCCGGTGCTCCTCGCCGTGGACGGCTCGCCGGCCGGGAACGCGGCGGCGGGGTTCGCCTTCGCCGAGGCCGCCCTGCGCGAGGCTCCGCTGGTCGCGATGCACGTGTGGAACACCTGGAGCGAGCCGACGCCCTACGAGGGTCCCGCCGACCCGTTGAACGTCGTGGTGGACCTCGACCGGCTCCGCGAGAGGCACCGTCGGCTGCTGGAGGAGGCGGTGGAGCCCTGGCGGGCCGCCCGCCCCGAGGTCGCCGTGGAGCTGCGCCTGGAGCGGGGGCGGGTGCGCCACACGCTGCTCGAGGCCGGCCGGGACGCCCAGTTGCTGGTGGTCGGCGCCCGCGGCCACGGCGGCTTCACCGGGATGCTGCTCGGGTCGGTCAGCCAGGCGTTGCTGTACCACGCCGACTGTCCCGTCACCGTCGTCCGCGGGACGAAGTGACCGGCCTGCCGGTCACCCGCCCCTTTCGAGCCGTGGCGGGCAGCCCCCCGGGGAGACGGGCCGGGGGCACGTGTGTGAGCAGTGCTTCCCCGTGCTCGCGCGCCCCCTCGGGGAAAGGATTCGGTACACGGGCGGCGAGCGCCGGGCAACCGCACCTGGCCGAGCAGGGCGTACGGCACCTGCTCTCGTCGGTCTGCCGCAGGATCGGCACGGACGCGTCGGGCCCGGCGGCGCGCTGAAGTCCCCCCTCGGGCCGCGGCGGTGGGCGCCGCGGCCCGTTGCGGACGGCGCGTCTAGCCCGCGAGGAAACCGAGTCGCACCGTGCGGTCCGGGTTGTCCCGGTTGGTGTCGACCAGGCACACCGACTGCCAGGTGCCCAGCTCCAGCCGTCCGCCCACCACCGGCAGCGTGGCGTGGGGCGGGACGAGGGCCGGGAGGACGTGGTCGCGGCCGTGGCCGGGGCTGCCGTGGCGGTGCTGCCAGCGGTCGTCGGCGGGCAGCAGGGTGTGCAGGGCGGCCAGGAGGTCGTCGTCGCTGCCGGCGCCGGTCTCGATGACGGCGATACCGGCCGTGGCGTGCGGCACGAAGACGTTCAGCAGGCCGTCACGGCCGGCCGCCGCCTCCCGCAGGAAGGACTCGCAGTCGCCGGTGATGTCGACGACCCTCTCCGAGGAGCCGGTGGCGAGGGTCAGGACTCGGGTGGTGAAGGCATCTGACATGCCCTCCATCCTGGCCCATGTGCCGGGGACCCGCCCGGACCGTCCACGGGAAGATCCGCGGCCCGCGGCTCGTTGGTAGAAACGTGAACGACATACGCGAGGTCGAGGTGGTCGTCATAGGCGCGGGACAGGCAGGACTGTCCAGCGCCTATCACCTGCGGCGGACCGGGTTCGAGCCGGACCGCGACTTCGCGGTGCTCGACCACTCCCCCGGCCCGGGCGGTGCGTGGCAGTTCCGGTGGCCCTCGCTGACGTACGGCAAGGTGCACGGGATGCACGCGCTGCCCGGCATGGAACTCACGGACGCCGATCCGGCACGGCCCTCCTCCGAGGTGATCGCCGCGTACTTCGACCGCTACGAGCGGACCTTCGGCCTGCGGGTGCGGCGCCCGGTGGACGTGCGGGCCGTGCGGGAGGGAGCCGCGGGCCGGTTGCTCGTGGAGACCTCGGACGGCACCTGGTCGGCGCGGGCGCTGATCAACGCCACCGGCACCTGGGACCGGCCGTTCTGGCCGCGCTATCCGGGGCAGGAGACCTTCCTGGGGCTGCAGTTGCACACCGCGCAGTACCCCGGGCCCGAGGCGTTCGCCGGGCAGCGGGTGGTCGTGGTGGGCGGCGGCGCCTCGGGCACCCAGCACCTGCTGGAGATCGCGCCGTACGCGGCGTCCACCACCTGGGTGACCCGACGGCCGCCGGTCTTCCGTGAAGGCCCCTTCGACGAGGAGGCGGGGCGGGCGGCCGTGGCGCTCGTCGAGGAGCGGGTGCGGCAGGGTCTGCCGCCGCGCAGCGTCGTCTCGGTGACGGGGCTGCCGCTCAACGACGCGATCCGGCGGGGTCTCGCGGACGGCGTGCTCGACCGGCGGCCCATGTTCGACCGCATCACGCCCGACGGCGTGGAGTGGGGACGGGGATCCCCCCTGCCCGAGCGCGGCCGAGAGCGTGGAGGCCGGCAGGTGGCGGCCGATGTCATCCTGTGGGCGACCGGGTTCCGCCCCGCCGTCGACCACCTCGCCCCGCTGCGGCTGCGGGAACCGGGTGGCGGTATCCGCGTCGAGGGAACGCGTGCGGTGGCCGACCCGCGCGTCCACCTGGTCGGCTACGGCCCCTCGGCCAGCACCATCGGCGCCAACCGGGCGGGGCGGGCGGCGGTACGGGACATCGGGCGGCTGCTGACGCCGGAGCAGGCCGCGGCGTGATGTCCGGCCCGGTTCACTTCTCGGGCCGTTCGCCGCTCTTGCGCTGCCGGGCGCCGGCCTCGGCGACGTTGCGCCGGTGTTCCTCGCGGTCGGCGGTGAAGCGGGTGTCGCCCGGCTCGACCGTGACGAAGTAGAGCCAGTCGCCCGGGGACGGGTTGATCGCGGCGCGCATCGCGTCCTCGCCGGGGTTGTCGATCGGGGTCGGCGGCAGTCCCATGCGCTCGTAGGAGTTGTAGGGGCTGTCGACCTTGGTGTCGGGCGCCGTCGTGCGCAGTGTCGAGCGGCCCAGCGCGTAGTTGACGGTCGAGTCCATCTGCAGCGGCATCCCGCGCTCCAGCCGGTTGAAGATCACCCGGGCGACCTTGCCCATGTCGGCCTTGGTGGAGGCCTCCGCCTGGACGATGCTCGCGACGGTGACCGCCTGGTACACGTTCATGGCGTTGCGCTGCGCGCCCGCGGCGACCGGGGCTCCGTTGAACTTCTTGTTGGCGGTGTCGACCATCCGTGACAGCAGTTTCTCCGGGGTCGTCTTCTCCCCGAGCGGATACGTCGCCGGGAAGAGGTAGCCCTCCGGATTGCCCTCCGCCTCGTCCGGCAGTTCGAGGCGGGCCTTCGCGACGGACTTCTTCGCGGTGCCCGCGGGCAGTTCCAGGGCCTTGTCGATGGCCGTGTACACCTGGCTCGCGCGCCGCCCCTCCGGGATCACCAGGGTGGTGGGACGGGGGGCGCCGTCGTCACGCATGATCAGCAGCGGCACCGCCACGGCGGTGCCGGCCACGACGGCCCCGGTCGCGACGAGCGCGAGACGGCCCCGGCGCGTCAGTCGGATCGTGCTCCGTGACGGAGTGTTCGTCTGCATGCGGGCACGGTAACCCGTACACCCCCGCAAACCCGGCATATCTTCATCTTGTCGGCTCCAGTTGGGCGTCCCGGCGCACGAGAGCCGCATAGCGCCCGCCCCGTTCCAACAGCTCCTCGTGCGTGCCGCGTTCGACCGCACGACCGGAGTCGAGGACCACGATCTGGTCGGCACTCCGAATGGTGGACAGCCGGTGGGCGATGGTGAGCGTGGTGCGATCGGCCGACAGCGCGTCGATGGCCGCCTGGACGGCGGCCTCGGTCCGGGTGTCCAGGGCACTGGTGGCCTCGTCGAGCACCAGGACCGGCGGGTCGCGCAGGATGGTGCGGGCGATGGCCAGGCGCTGCTTCTCACCGCCGGAGAAACGGTGGCCGCGCTCACCGACGACCGTGTCGTACCCGTCGGGCAGGGCGGCGATGTGATCGTGGATCTGGGCCGCCTTCGCCGCCGCGTACAGCTCCTCGTCGGTGGCGTCGGGCTTGGCGAAGCGCAGGTTGTCGGCGACCGAGGCGTGGAAGAGGTAGGTCTCCTGGGAGACCACGCCCACCGCACGGGCCAGCGTGTCGAAGTCGAGGTCGCGGACGTCGACCCCGTCGAGGGTGACCCGGCCGCCCGTGACGTCGTACAGCCTCGGCACGAGGTGACCGAGCGTGGACTTGCCGGCGCCGGTCGGGCCGACGACGGCGAGGCTGCCGCCCGCGGGGACGGTGAGGTCGATGCCGTCGAGGACGGGGCCGTTCCTGTCGTCGTAGCGGAAGGTGACGTTCTCGAAGCGCACCTCGCCCTTGATCCGGTCGAGGTGCACCGGGTCCTCGCGCTCGGTGATGTCGATCGGGAGGTCCAGGTACTCGAAGATGCGCTGGAAGAGCGCGAGCGAGGTCTGGATCTGGACACCGGTGGACAGCAGGCTCACGGCCGGGCGGAACAGGCCCTGCTGGAGCGAGACGAAGGCGACGATCGTGCCGATGGAAATCTCCGGGCCACCCGCCTGCAGGGCGATGCCGGCGGCCCAGTAGATGACGGCCGGCATGGCGGCCATGACGATCGTGATGACCGCCATGCGCCAGCGGCCGGCCATGCTGGAACGCACCTCCAGGTCGACCAGGCGCTCGGACTCCTTTGCGAAGGAGCCGGTCAGGGAGTCGGAGCGGCCCATCGTGCGGCCGAGCAGGATGCCGCTGACCGACAGCGACTCGGTGACCGTGGCGGCCATGGCGGCCATCTGCTTCTGACGCTGGGTGGTGATCTTCTTGCGCTCGTTGCCGACGCGGCGGCTGATCCACACGAACACCGGCAGCAGGACGAGCGACACGACGGTCAGCCGCCAGTCGAGCACGATCATCGCCACGAGGGTGGCGACCACGCTGGTGAGGTTGGAGACGAGGGAGGTCGCCGTGGAGGTCACCGTGGCCTGCATGCCGCCGATGTCGTCGGCGATGCGGGACTGGACCTCACCGGTGCGGGTGCGGGTGAAGAAGGCGAGCGACATGCGCTGGAGCCGGCCGTAGACGGCGGTGCGCAGGTCGTGCATGACGCGCTGGCCGACGGTCGTCGAGATCAGGGTCTGCAGCACGCCGAAGACGCTGGTGAGCACCGCGCTGAGGATCATGCCGAGCGCGAGCAGGCTGAGCAGCCCGGTGCGGCCCTCGGGGATCGCGACGTCGAGGATCGCCTTCAGCAGGAACGGTGTGGCGACCGAGACCAGGGAGGCTGCGCCGACGAGCAGGCCGACGATCGCGAGGCGGCCCCGGTAGGGACGGAAGAGCTTCAGGATGCGCCGCACCTGCCGGGGTTGCTCCTTGGCGTCGGCAGGCGGGGTCCAGGCGGGTTCGTGGTCGGGGTGCATGGTCTCCTTCGGGGTGAGCACCGTGGGGCGGGCCGGAGGCGAGCGGAGCCCAGCTCATTGTTACCTATACTCACAATGAACGGCATCCTGATATTGTTCCCGCATGACCGTCCCCGATCCCGACGGCCTGCTGGCCGAGCAACTGCTCCGGCTCACCCGTCGGATGCACCGCATCCAGAAGCGTCACCTGGAGCGGCGCGAGCTCGGCATCACCCCTGCCCAGTCCCGCCTGCTGCGCACCCTCGCGCACTACGGCTCGCCGCCCCGCATGGCGGATCTCGCCGAGCGGCTGGAGGTGGTGCCCCGGGCCGTCACCACGCTGGTCGACGGACTCGAGGCGAGCGGCAGGGTACGGCGGGTGCCGGATCCGGCCAACCGGCGGGTGATCCGCATCGAGCTCACCGAGGACGGGCACGCGGCGCTCCGGGAACTGCGTGCCGCGCGCAGGGCCGCCGCGGAGGAGATCCTGGCCCCGCTGGCGGACGAACAGCGCGAGGTACTGGGTGAGTTGCTGGACACCCTGATCGACGGGACGGCCGTCCCGCGGTGCGGCGGCACATCCGCGTGACCCGCGTCCCGGGCGGCGGAGGGCCTGGTCGGCCTGCCGCCGGCCCGGCAGCCGGTTCTGCGCGGTGGTGGGGAAAACCGTTTGCCTCTCGGCACTGAGCGGCGTCAACCTGTCACGGTTTGCTGTTCCCGTCCGGCGACGGCGTGCGGTTCGCCCGCGCTCCCCTCCCGGCCGGTTCCCGCTCTCCCCGCCGACCCCTGACCCGAGCCACTGGGACGTCATGCAGATCCAAGACCTTCCGTATCCCGACCCGGGCGTGCCCGACGCGCGCTCCGGTCCCCGATTCCTGTGGTGGCTCTTCCGAAACCAACTGTCCGGACAGCTCACGTCGTTGGCCTGGGGGTTGCTGCACTTCGCCTCCGTCGCCTCGCTGCCGTTCTGCGTCGGTGTCGCCGTCCAGGCCGCGGTCGACCGCTCCGGCGGCCGGCTCGCGCTGGCCGGCGGCCTGATGGCGCTGGCCTGCGCCGGCAACGCGGTCGGTGACACCTTCCTGCACCGCGCCGCCGTGACCAACTGGATCACCGCCGCCGCCCGCGTCCAGCAACTGCTGGCCCGCAAGGCCGCGACGCTGGGTTCGGCGCTGACGCGACGCGTCGCGGCCGGTGAGGTCGTGGCCGTCTCCACCGGTGACGTCGAGAAGATCGGCTGGTTCGTGGAGGCCCTGTCGCGGTTCACCGCGGCGGCGGTCACCATCGTGCTGGTCTGCGTGGGCCTGGTCCTCTACCAGCCGGCGCTCGGTGTGGTCGTGGCCGTGGGTCTGCCCGTGCTGGCGATCGCGGTGCTGCCGCTGCTGCCGCGCGCCACCCGGCGGGCCGACGTGCAGCGCGAGAAGGCCGGCCGGGCCACCGAACTCGCCTCGGACACCGTCGCCGGGCTGCGGGTGCTGCGCGGCATCGGCGGTGAGGAACTGTTCCTCGACCGCTACCGCCGCGCCTCCCAGGAGGTCCGTCACGCCGCCGTGCGCAGCGCGCGCATGTGGTCCCTGATCGCCGCGATCCAGGTGCTGCTGCCGGGTCTCCTGCTGATCACGGTGGTCTGCTACGGCGTCCACCTCGCCCGCCAGGGCCGGATCGGCGTCGGTGAACTGGTCACCGTCTACAGCTCGGTCATGGTGCTCACCTATCCGCTGCGCCATTTCGAGGAGATCGCGATGGCCTACTCCTTCTCGCGCCCCTCGGCCAAGCGGGCCGCGGGCGTGCTGTCGCTGGAGCGGGCCACGGACACCGCGGGATCGCGTGCCGCCGAGACCCCCGCCGGCGACCTGTACGACCCGGCGACCGGTCTGCTCGCCCCCGCGGGCCGGCTCACCGCCGTGGTGTGCGGGGACCCGGACGCGGCGGGGCGCCTGGCCGAACGGCTCGGCGGGCACGCCACGCAGCAGGGCACCTCGGTGCTGCTCGGCGGGGTACCGCTCGACGAGCTGCCGCTGGACTGCGCCCGCAGCGCCGTCCTCGTGCAGGACAAGGACCCGGTGCTGCTGTCCGGCACCCTGCGCGAACTGCTCGACGTGCCCGCGTCCGGTGCCGTCGGCCCGCACGAGGCGCTGGACGCCGCACAGTGCGGGGACGTGCTGGCGGCACTGGTGCAGGGCTCGCTGGGCGCCGAGGACCCGATGGACGCGCGGATCACCGAACGCGGACGGTCCCTGTCGGGCGGCCAGCGCCAGCGGCTCGCGCTGGCCCGGTCGCTGATCACCGACCCGGAGGTGCTCGTCCTGGACGAGCCGACCTCGGCCGTCGACTCGCACACCGAGGCCCGTATCGCCGAGGGCGTGCGCGCACTGCGGGAAGGGCGCACCACCGTGGTGTTCACCTCCTCCCCGCTGCTGCTGGACCGCGCGGACCGGGTCGTGTTCCTGCACGGCGACACGGTCGCCGCCGTCGGCGGCCACCGCGAGCTGGTGCGCACCGAGCCCCGGTACCGGACCGTGGTGACACGCGAGACGGAGGAGGAGGTCCTGGCGGCCGGCGCCCCGTACGGGGACCGGGCGCTCGGGAAGGGTCCGCTCGACGAGGGCGCACCCGAGCGGGACGGCGTACTGCGCGAGAACGACGTACTGGACCGGCTGGAAGAGCTGGAAGAGATCGAGGAGACAGCATGATCGGCGTGGCGCCACCGGCCTACGACCCGGCGGCCCCGACCACGGCCGGCACCCTGCCCGTGGGCGCCCCCGCGACCGTCCGCGCCTACGTGACCGAGCTGCTGCGCCGGCACCGGCGGGCCTTCCTGCTGCTGATCACCGTGAACACCGTGGCCGTGGTCGCCTCGATGGTCGGCCCCTACCTGCTGGGTGACCTGGTGGAGCGGGTCTCGGACCGGACGCGGGAGCTGCACCTGGGGCTCACGGCCACGCTGTTCGTGCTGGCGCTGGTCGTCCAGGCGGTGTTCGTCCGGCAGGTGCGGCTGCGCGGGGCGATGCTCGGCGAGCGGATGCTGGCCGACCTCCGTGAGGACTTCCTGGTGCGGTCGGTCCGACTGCCGCCGGGTGTGCTGGAGCGGGCGGGCACGGGTGATCTGCTGTCGCGGATCACGACCGACATCGACCGGCTCGGCAACGCCATGCGCGAGGCCGTGCCCCAGCTGGCCATCGGCGTGGTGTGGGTCGTCCTGCTGCTGGGCGGGCTGGTCGTCACGGCGCCCGAGCTGGCACCGGCGGTCCTGGTGGCCGTACCGCTGCTGGTGGCCGGCTGCCGCTGGTACTTCCGGCGGGCGCCGGCCGCCTACCGCTCGGAGGCGGCCGGGTACGCCGCCGTGGCCGCCGCACTCGCCGAGACCGTGGACGCGGGGCGGACCGTCGAGGCCCACCGCCTCGGCGCGCGCCGCGTGGCGCTGTCGGACCGGCGGATCAGGGAGTGGACGGCCTGGGAGCGTTACACGCTCTGGCTGCGCTCGGTGCTCTTCCCCGTCGTCAACATCACGCACGTGACCGTGCTCGGCTCGGTGCTGATGATCGGCGGTGTGTTCGTCCTGCAGGGCTGGATCGGTGTCGGCCAGCTGACCACGGGCGCCCTGATCGCGCAGATGCTCGTCGACCCGGTGGGGCTGATCCTGCGGTGGTACGACGAACTGCAGGTGGCCCAGGTGTCACTGGCCCGGCTGGTCGGGGTCCGGGACATCGAGCCCGACGCCGGTGACGCCGCTCTGGTCCCCGACGGGCGCCGGGTGCGGGCGGAGCGGGTGCGCTTCGGCTACCGCGAGGGCGTGGACGTCCTGCGCAAGGTGTCGCTCGAGGTCGCCCCGGGGACCAGGCTGGCACTGGTCGGCCCGTCGGGGGCGGGCAAGTCCACCCTGGGCCGGCTGCTCGCCGGGATCTACGCGCCCGGGGACGGCCGGGTCACCCTGGGCGACGCCGAGCTGTCGCGGATGACGGCGGAACGGGTCCGGACGCACGTGGCCCTGGTCAACCAGGAGCACCACGTCTTCGTGGGCTCGCTGCGCGACAACCTGCGGCTCGCCCGGACGGACGCCGAGGACGCCGAGCTGTGGGCGGCGCTGGGCGCGGTCGACGCGGACGGGTGGGCGCGTGCGCTCGACGACGGCCTGGACACCGAGGTCGGCTCGGGCGGCCTGCCGCTCACGCCGGCCCAGGCCCAGCAGATCGCCCTGGCCCGGCTGGTGCTGGCCGATCCGCACACACTGGTCCTGGACGAGGCGACCTCGCTGCTCGACCCGCGCGCGGCGCGTCACCTGGAGCGCTCCCTGGCCCGCGTCCTGGACGGCCGGACCGTCGTCGCCATCGCCCACCGCCTGCACACCGCCCACGACGCGGACGTCATCGCCGTCGTGGAGAACGGCCGCATCAGCGAACTCGGCAGCCACGACGAGCTGGTCGCCGCGGACGGGGCGTACGCGGCGCTGTGGCGGTCCTGGCACGGATGAGCGGTGCCCGCGGAGCGGGACGGCCCCGGACGGGCCGTGGGTACGGCTGCCCGATCCCCGCTCGGGACCGGCCGACCGCACCGGGCCTGCGCGCGGAGCCGGCGCCTCCCCGGCGCGGCGCCCGCCGTCGGCTCCGCGGGCCGGCTCGGGCCGGAAGCGCCGGCCCGAGGCCGTCGAGGGCCGCGAGGAGGCCGGGGCGGTGGGATGCCGGCCGACGGCCGCCTCGGAGCCGGCGGCGCTTCACCGGGCGGCCCGGAGCGGCCCGTGCCGGGGCCGGACGTCGCTCGGTCCGGGCAGCAGGCGGTCCGGGTGCCGAAGCCCCGGACGGCCGGTGCCCCGGGCAACGCGCGGTTTCCGGCAGGGGGCGCGGTTCCCGGTGGGGCGCGGCGGGACCGGGGTCCGGCCTCCCGGGCGGCGGGCCCCGGTCCCACCGCCCGGCCGTGAGCGGAGCCGCCCGCCCCGGGCCCGGGGCGGGACGGAGGCGTGGCCCCGCCGGGGCGTGCCGTTGCGCGGTGGGGAACACCGGTGGAAGGCTGGAGTCAGGCACCGGCTCGGGGAACGCCCGGGGCCCGGCGGACCGGGCACGGGCGGCGCCAGTGCCCCGTGCAGCGGCGGCCC
>NZ_JAPSKQ010000026.1:35720-42987 GCF_031181555.1 Streptomyces sp.
GCCGGGGCGTGCCGTTGCGCGGTGGGGAACACCGGTGGAAGGCTGGAGTCAGGCACCGGCTCGGGGAACGCCCGGGGCCCGGCGGACCGGGCACGGGCGGCGCCAGTGCCCCGTGCAGCGGCGGCCCGCCGCGTTCCGCGGTGAGAAGGGGCCTGTCCCCACCCCCTGGAGGTACCCGTGAACAGCGCCGACGGATGGGGAGACGACGTCTACCAGCCCCAGCAGGACGGGCAGCTCGAGGATACGGGTGTACTCGACACCGAGGACACCCTGGCGTTCGAGGGCACCGACGACCCCCTTGACCCGGGCTGGTCCCCTCCCGAGCGGCCCTGGGCCGTGGAGCACGTCGGAGTGACGGCGGCGGAGCGCCTGCGAGGAGAGACACTCGACCAGCGGCTCTCCGAAGAGCTCCCGGACGTCGGCGTACCCGACGGCGACGGCCTGGGCGACTCCCAGGACACCGACGGCGAACTCCTGGACAACGAGGTCGGCGCCGCACGCTCCGGCCGGCTCGTGGCCCCCGACGAAGGGGCGCACGAGGACGAGGAGGAGGCCCTGGTCGCGATCGACGTCGGCATCGACGGCGCGGCCGCCTCCGCCGAGGAGGCCGCCGTGCACATCGTCGACGAGGACACCCTGCCCGGCTGACCCGCCGGACCCGCCGTCCCCCTGTCGTCGCGCCTGCCCAAGTCGCCCGAGGAGCATCCATGCAGCAGGACAAGCACCCCGACTACCACCCCGTCGTCTTCCGCGACCGCGCCGCCGGTTACGCCTTCCTCACCCGGTCCACGGCGACGAGTGACCAGACCATCGAGTGGGACGACGGCGAGACCTACCCGGTGGTGGACGTGGAGATCTCCTCGGAGAGCCACCCGTTCTACACGGGCAAGGCCCGGACGGTGGACACGGAAGGCCGCGTCGCCCGGTTCGAGCGCCGGTACGGCGGTGAGGGGGCCGGCTGAGCCGACGGCGGCGAGCCGGGCCGGCCGGTGTCGCCGCCCGGTCCACCGCCGCCCGCCGGGCGCGGTCCGTCGGGCGCGGCCACCGCAGCGTGCTCGCACGCCTCAGATCACGTTGAGTGCCGCCGCGCAGCCCACGCCGCCCAGCAGCATGAACGCCGGCATCAGCACCTTGAGCTCGACCCAGCTGCCCGCCCGGAACCGCAGGGCCTTCGGAGGGCCGACCGGGTACCAGCGCTTGCGGCCCACCGGTATGGGCCACAGGATCGGGCAGCCGGAAACGGTCAGCGCGTCCCCGATGTCGTGCACCAGCGCGCCCAGGACGATCGGCAGACCCAGCCACAGGTACTCCTGGCCCGGCGCGGTGAACAGCCAGTCGGAGCCGTTGCCCGGCTCGTCCAGGACACCGGCGAGGATCCACGAGCTGGTCGCCGCCAGCAGCCACACCAGGACATCGCTGCTGGAACCCCGGGTCGCCCGCCACAGCAGGCCCTCGATGGCCAGCACCATGTGCACGAAGAGGATCGCCAGCACCGCCCAGCGGCCCCCCGTGATCGCCAGGACCGCGGTGCCGGCGCCGATCAGCACGGCCCACAGCCAGGTGTGCGTGAGCGTGCGGTGCCCGCCGGAGCGGCGCGGGTCGCCCTGCTTCCTGGTGGCCTTGTAGACGGCGTAGGAGAGCTTGTCCACGATCTCGCACAGCCAGCGGGACAGCGGTCCGAAGGCCCGCGAGATGGTGGCCGCCTTGTGGTCCAGGTCCGGGGCGAGCGCGGCACCGGCGCAGACCAGGGCACCCACCAGGAGGACCGGCCAGGGCATCGGGTGTCCGGCCGCGGCCGTCGCCGCACCGACGCCGAGCCAGGCCGCGGCGCCCGACAGTGAGTGTGCTGGTCCCATCATCGCCGCTGCCCGCCCCATTCCTCGTCCACCGGCGGCCAGTTGACCGCGCGCATTGACGCTCCGCCGACGACACAGCGTAGCGTTCGCGATCTTCACGCCCGCATCCGATTCCCGCATCGAGCGGGAGGGCAGGCAAGATGGGGGCGTGACCCTCATCGATCAGCTGCCGCCGACCGCCGACCCCGACGCCCTGTACGAAGCCTTCGAGTCCTGGGCCCAGGAGCGCGGTCTCACGCTCTATCCCCACCAGGAGGAGGCGCTGATCGAGGTGGTCTCCGGGGCGAACGTGATCGTGTCGACGCCCACCGGCTCCGGCAAGAGCATGATCGCCGCGGGCGCCCACTTCGCCGCCCTGGCCCGCGACGAGGTCACCTTCTACACGGCCCCCATCAAGGCGCTGGTGTCGGAGAAGTTCTTCGAGCTGTGCAAGATCTTCGGCACGGAGAACGTCGGCATGCTCACCGGCGACGCGTCCGTCAACGCCGACGCCCCGGTCATCTGCTGCACCGCCGAGGTACTGGCGTCGATCGCGCTGCGCGACGGCAGGGACGCCGACGTCGGCCAGGTCGTGATGGACGAGTTCCACTTCTACGCGGAACCGGACCGCGGCTGGGCCTGGCAGATCCCGCTGCTGGAACTGCCGCAGGCGCAGTTCGTACTGATGTCGGCGACGCTCGGCGACGTCTCCTTCTTCGACAAGGACCTCACCCGCCGCACCGGCCGCCCCACGGCGGTGGTCCGCTCGGCCACCCGGCCCGTGCCACTGTCCTACGAGTACCGGTACACGCCGCTCACCGAGACGCTCACCGATCTGCTCGATGCCCGGCAGGCCCCGGTCTACATCGTGCACTTCACCCAGGCGCAGGCCGTGGAGCGGGCGCAGGCGCTGATGAGCATCAACATGTGCACGCGCGAGGAGAAGGACAGGATCGCCGAACTGATCGGCAACTTCCGCTTCACCACCAAGTTCGGCCGCAACCTCTCCCGCTACGTCCGCCACGGCATCGGCGTGCACCACGCCGGCATGCTGCCCAAGTACCGGCGTCTGGTGGAGAAACTCGCGCAGGCCGGACTGCTGAAGGTCATCTGCGGTACGGACACGCTCGGCGTGGGCGTCAACGTCCCCATCCGCACGGTGCTGTTCACGGCCCTGACCAAGTACGACGGCAACCGCGTGCGCACGCTGCGGGCCCGTGAGTTCCACCAGATCGCGGGCCGCGCCGGACGCGCCGGTTTCGACACGGAGGGCTTCGTCGTCGCTCAGGCGCCCGAGCACGTCATCGAGAACGAGAAGGCGCTGGCCAAGGCCGGGGACGATCCGAAGAAACGGCGCAAGGTCGTGCGCAAGAAGGCGCCCGAGGGCTTCGTCGGATGGTCCGAGCAGACCTTCGAGAAGCTCATCGGCTCCGAGCCGGAGCCGCTGACGTCCCGTTTCCGGGTGACGCACGCGATGCTGCTGTCGGTGATCGCCCGGCCCGGCAACGCCTTCGAGGCGATGCGGCGGCTGCTGGAGGACAACCACGAACCGCGCAAGCAGCAGCTGCGGCACATCCGGCGGGCGATCGCCATCTACCGGTCGCTGCTGGACGGCGGCATCGTCGAGAGGCTGGACCGGCCGGACGCCGAGGGCCGCATCGTCCGCCTCACCGTGGACCTCCAGCAGGACTTCGCGCTGAACCAGCCGCTGTCCACCTTCGCGCTGGCCGCGTTCGAGCTGCTGGATCCCGAGTCGCCGTCGTACGCGCTGGACATGGTGTCCGTGGTGGAGTCCACCCTGGACGATCCGCGCCAGATCCTCGCCGCCCAGCAGAACAAGGCGCGCGGGGAGGCGGTCGCCGCGATGAAGGCGGACGGGGTGGAGTACGAGGAGCGCATGGAGCGCCTCCAGGACATCACCTACCCGAAACCGCTGGAGGAACTGCTCTTCCACGCGTACAACACCTACCGCAAGAGCCACCCCTGGGTCGGCGACCATCCGCTGTCGCCGAAGTCCGTGGTGCGGGACATGTACGAACGGGCGCTGTCCTTCACCGAGTTGGTGTCCTTCTACGAGCTGGCGCGTACCGAGGGCATCGTGCTGCGCTACCTCGCCGGTGCCTACAAGGCCCTGGAGCACACCATCCCGGACGACCTCAAGTCCGAGGACCTGGAGGATCTGATCGCCTGGCTGGGCGAGACGGTGCGCCAGGTCGACTCCAGCCTGCTGGACGAGTGGGAGCAGCTGGCCAATCCCGAGGAGATGACCGCCGAGGAGGCCCAGGAGAGGGCCGACCAGGTCAAACCGGTCACCGCCAACGCGCGCGCCTTCCGCGTCCTGGTCCGCAACGCCATGTTCCGCCGCGTCGAGCTGGCCGCGCTCGACCAGGTGGAGGAACTGGGCGAGCTGGACGCCGAGTCGGGCTGGGACGCCGGCGCCTGGGGCGAGGCGATGGACAGGTACTGGGAGGAGTACGAGGAGCTCGGCACCGGTCCCGACGCCCGCGGGCCGAAGCTGCTGCTGATCGAGGAGGAGCCGGAGAACGCGCTGTGGCGGGTCCGGCAGATCTTCGACGATCCGAACGGCGACCACGACTGGGGCATCAGCGCCGAGGTGGACCTCACGGCCTCCGACGCGGAGGGCCGCGCCGTCGTCCGCGTCACCGACGTCGGCCAGTTGTGAGCACAGGAGAATCCCACCCATGACGAACCCGGCCGAGAGCCTCGTCGACCTGCTCGACCTGGAGCAGATCGAGGTCAACATCTTCCGTGGTCGCAGCCCGCAGGAGTCCCTCCAGCGGGTCTTCGGCGGCCAGGTGGCCGGCCAGGCGCTGGTCGCCGCGGGCCGCACCACGGAGGGCGACCGTCCCGTGCACTCGCTGCACGCGTACTTCCTGCGCCCGGGCCGGCCCGGGGTGCCGATCGTGTACCAGGTCGAACGGGTGCGGGACGGGCGGTCGTTCACGACCCGTCGGGTCACCGCGGTGCAGCAGGGCCGCACGATCTTCAACCTCACCGCCTCCTTCCACAAGCCGGAACAGGGGAGTTTCGAACACCAGCTGCCGCCGGCCCGCGAGGTCCCGGACCCCGAGTCGCTGCCGACGGTCACGGACGAGATCCGCGCGCATCTGGGCGCGCTGCCGGAGCAGTTGGAGCGGATGGCCCGCCGCCAGCCCTTCGACATCCGCTATGTGGACCGGCTGCGCTGGGACCCGGACGAGGTCAAGGGCGCCGAGCCGCGCAGCGCGGTGTGGATGCGCGCGGTCGGTCCGCTCGGCGACGATCCGCTGGTGCACACCTGCGCACTGACCTACGCCAGCGACATGACCCTCCTGGACGCCGTCCGGATCCCGGTGGAACCGCTCTGGGGTCCGCGCGGCTTCGACATGGCGTCGCTGGACCACGCCATGTGGTTCCACCGCCCGTTCCGCGCGGACGAGTGGTTCCTGTACGACCAGGAGTCGCCGATCGCCACGGGCGGACGGGGCCTGGCCCGCGGGCGGATCTACGACCTGCACGGGCGCTTGCTGGTGTCCGTCGTCCAGGAAGGGTTGTTCCGGGCGCTGTAGGTCACCGATTTCTGCGCCGCCACCGGCCGAGCAGGCCGCGGGAGGGCTCGCGGTGTTCTTCGGGCCCGTGGGAGCCTTCGGAGCCGGACCGCGGCCCGGGAGCGGCGGTGCGTTCGAGAGCCGGTCCCCGGGACACGCGGCAGGGCGCGATCCGGGTCTCACGGGCTGCCGTGGCCCGTTCGGCGGTGACGGCGGAGGCGGCGCCGTGCGTGAGGGTGTGGTGTCCGGACATGCTCGTCTCCCCCGTGGAGTGTGGGCGGCCGGCGCCGTGTGCGCCCGCCCGGAAAAACCGTAGCCGCCCCGTCACGCTTCGTGGCGAGCCTGTGGAAAACTCCACGGGGCTGTCGGAAGCCCAGGTCAGAGGCCTGCGGAGGAGCCGGGATCCGGTCGGCGGGCGTCCACGTCCAGATGTTCGCCGACCCGGTTGACCAGAAGGGTCATCTCGTACGCGATCTGGCCGATGTCGGCCTCGGCTCCGCTGAGGACGCACAGGCAACTGCCGCTGCCGGCCGCGGTGACGAAGAGCACCGCGTCGTCGAACTCGACCATCGTCTGGCGCACCCCGCCCGCGCCGAAGTGCCGCCCCGAGCCCTTCGCGAGGCTGTGCAGTCCGGACGACACGGCGGCGAGGTGCTCCGCGTCCTCCCGGCGCAATCCCGTGCTCGCGCCCGTCACCAGTCCGTCGTTGGACAGGATCAGCGCGTGCCGTACGTGTTCGACGCGCTGGGTCAGGTCGTCCAGCAGCCAGTCGAGTCCCTGGTTCTGCGCCATGTCGTGATTCTCCCCGTGGTCTTCCCTGTGGTCTTCCCCGTGGCTTTCCCCGCGTGCCGTCCCCTCCTGGCGGGAGGGTCCCCGCGCCAGCCTTCCCCACGACCGGGCGCCGGGCAAGGAGGATGGGAGCCACGGGCCGGAAGACGACCGACGCGAAGTGGCGGGAGTTCGGCTCGTACGGGACCCGCACCGCCGGGCTCCGCACCGTACGCGCCGGCGGAAGCCCGCACGTGACTCCGGTCCGGTGGCAGGCCGTCGCGTACGACAACGGGGGTGAGCCGTCCCGGGGCGGCGCGGTCCAGGTGTCCCGTGGCCCCGGGACGTCAAGGGGCGCGGGCGCACGAAGGAGGCACGTCGCGAAGGCTGTTGGCCTACGACGCAGCGGTGCGCCGGATCGACCGTGTCACGCTCGGACGCGCGCACAGCGCATCGTCCGTTCCGGTGGGGGATCATGCGGTGCATGAGCGACGACCACACACAGGTCCAGGAGTTCTTCGGCGCACGTGCGGCCGACTGGGACCGCCGCTTCCCCGACGACGGCCCCGCCTACGCGGCCGCGGTCGCCGAGCTCGGGCTGCGCGAGGGCGACCGGGTGCTCGACGCGGGCTGCGGCACGGGGCGGGCGCTGCCTCCGTTGCGTGCGGCCGTGGGACCCTCGGGGGTCGTCCTCGGCGCGGATCTGACCCCGGCGATGCTGCGGGAGGCGGCACGGGCCGGACGGGACCGCGAGGGGGCACTGCTGCTGACCGACGTCGCCGCGCTGCCGCTGCGCTCGGGAGCGCTGGACGCCGTGTTCGCGGCGGGCCTGATCGCGCATCTGCCCGACCCCGCCGCGAACCTCCGGGAGCTCGCACGGGCGGTGCGGCCCGGTGGTGTGCTCGCGCTGTTCCATCCGGTCGGCAGGGCGGCGCTCGCCGCCCGCCAGGGCCGCTCGATCACACCGGACGACCTGCGCGCGGAGCCGAATCTGCGTCCACTGCTCGCCCGTTCGGGGTGGCGCATGACGTCGTACACCGACGAGGACGCCCGGTTCCTGGTGCTCGCCGTGCGCGGGAGCCGAGTTCCCGGGGCGTGAGTTCCTGGGGCATGAGT
>NZ_JAPSKQ010000026.1:43087-51908 GCF_031181555.1 Streptomyces sp.
GGGGCATGAGTTCCCGGGGCGCGGGGCGGGTCCTTCAGTCCGCGTGCCGCACCGGGCAGCCGCGCAGTCCAGGGACGGGGCGGGTGCCCAGGTCCTCCAGCCGGTAGCCGTTCGGGTAGCCCTTGATCTCCCGGTTCTGCCGGGCGAAGTGCGGGGCGCTCCGGGGCGGCAGCAGACGGACGGCGCGCCCCCGCAGCCGTACCGCGCGGCGCACCCACGCGCGCGTGGCGGCGCCGGGCGGGGGGTAGCGGAAGGCGCGCAGCAGGGGTTCGTCGAGCAGGGCGAGCGTGGCGGTGCGCAGCAGGGGGGCGAGCGGGCGCGGGTACCAGGAGGCCATGAGGTCGAGCGTGGCGTCCGAGACCCGCCGCGCTCCCTCGTCCCAGCCGAAGTGGGCTTCCTCGTAGGCGTCGAGGAAGGCCTCGAACTCCTCGTAGGACTCGGGGATGTCCTTGATGCCCATGTGCCGTCCGAGGGTCTGGTAGTGGACGGCGGCGGCGACGGTCTCGTGACGCGACATCCTGCGCCACCCGTAGGCGTCGATCCAGCGCTTGGGCATCACGACGAACGTGCACAGGACGTACCGCATGTCGTCGTCGGGGATGTCGTAGCTGCGGTGCATCCGGTTGATGCGGCGGATCGCGGTCCGGCCCCGGTCACTGCCGAACCCGTGCTCGACGACGGCGTCCAGGAGCAGCGAGGTGTCGTCGTAGCGTTTCTGCGTGCGGTCCGTGAGCTCCGCCGTCTCGGCGAGCAGCCGGCCGATGCGGGGAACGGCGTAGGTGCGGTAGAGGGCCAGTTCGAGGGACCGGGCGAAGTCCCAGGGGAACTCGTACGCCATGCTGAGCCGGTAGATCTCCGTGGCCTCCTGGTACGGGTCCATCCGCCGGATCCGTTCCAGTCGTTCGAAGCGCTTCACCGCGCCGCCCCCTTCTGTCGCCGGAGTTCCAACTCTACGTTGAGTGACAGGAGATGAACGGTCGGCGAGGGCAATCGCACAGGGGGAAGGTGAACCGCATGTGGGACGGGTTCCGCAGGGCCGGTGGCAGAGTGGCCGACAGCGTGCGCGCGCGGCAGCGGACCGAGCGGGTGGATCGCCCGCACAACCTGTTCGAGGCCGCCGCGGCCTACGTCTCGGCCTGCGCGGAGGACGACCAGGAGCGGATCGACGAGGTGTCCGGCTGGGTGTCGCCGGAGGCGCTGTCGTTCGGAGTGAACGAGCTGGCGTGCCGGGCCGTCATCGCGCTCGCGCGGGAGCGTGACGAGTCCCCGCGGACGGTCGCGCGTGCGCTGCTGGGGCTTCCGGCGGCCTGATCCCCCCGGCGGCACGTGGCCGATCCGCCCTCCTCCGGCCGGAAACCCGCAGCTCCGGGAGCGGCTGCGAGGTCGTGACAAGCGGCTCGGGGTCGGCATAGGGTGCGCGCCGACGGACGAACCGATGGGGAGGCTGGGATGGCCGGGACGGACGAGGACGCCGTCGCCGCCGCGGACGATGCACTCTATGTGCTCACGGCGGTGCTGCTGACGCCGGCGAAGTTCCCGAGCGTGCTGGGCGACGACTACCCGGAGGCGTGTGCGGCACTCGGTCTCCCGCCGCTCGCCGACGGGTACGGACTGGTGCTCGGCCAGGACGGTGAGGGGGCCCGGTGGACGGTCGTCGTCGACGACGTCTCGCTGGTCGCCGTCGCGATCGCGTCCTGGGACTGCGGCATGGAGCACGACCTGTCGCCGGACGAGCGGACGGTCGTGACCGCGCTGCCCGGCTGGCCGCTCGCGGTCGCCGTCGCGGCGCCGAACGTGCCCGCGCCGCACGATCCCGGCCCCGACGCCGCGGACCGGCCCCCGCTGTCCCCGCCGGACGCGAGCGTCTGGGGACCCGCCCAGCGCCGCTTGGGCGCCGACGAGATCGCGCTGCAGTGGGCGATGTGGCGGGAACAGGTCGACGACACGGCGTTCCCGGCGCCCGGCGGCCCGGGGGAAGCGGCCGACGGTGCCGAGGACGCCCCGGAGGACACCGCGGAGAGCAGCGCGGAGGACAGCGGGACGGAAGGCGGCGGCCGCGGCCGGCGGTCGGGCCGCAGCGGCGTCCGGCGCGTCCTGGCGGAGGCGCGCGCCTACGTCGACTCGCCGCCGCCGCTCGGCCGGGTCCGCTCGTCCTTCGCGCCGGGCGGGGCGCGCATCCTGCGGGCCGACGGTCCCGGCTGGTCGCTGGTCGCCAGGACCGACGACATCGCGTTCGTCCTGCTCGACGACGAACCCGGTGAGGTACTGCCGGTGGGCCGGGGGCCGGAGCTTCCGGGGCTGCTCGAAGCACTCGACAAGATGGCCGTACGACCCCTCTGAGCCCACCCGGCCCGCGAAAGGGCCACGGACAACGGAAGCTGGCGTGTGGTGAACCTCTACGCGCAGGCATCGTTCCATAGGGCCTCAACCCATCGATGACGGCGCGGTCGGACCTCACCATGGGGCAGCCCCGTGCTCCACCCTGTGCCCTCTTCCGTTCGTCCGTCTTCCCGGAGGCCGTCATGCGCCCGTCCCGTGGCGTTCCGTTGCTCGCCGTCGTCCTCGCGGCGACCGCCCTCACCGCTCCGTCTCCGGCCCGTGCGGCCGGGGACGGTCACTGCGCGCGCCAGGAGCGGGTGCGCGTGCCCGGCGCCGCCCATCAGCGCAGCGCCTGTCTGCCCGACCTGACCACCACGGGGCTGGCCGGCACCCCGTACACCGACATGGCCGACCAGGCGGGTCTGACCGCCGCGGCCACCCGGTCGCCGTCCGGGGTGCCCGGTGTGCAGATCGACGGCTACTTCCCGGACTCCTCACGTTTCAACACCACCCACGGATGGCGGCACGACGCGCAGTTCGTCATCCGGTTGCCCGACCGCTGGAACGGCGGACTGGTCGTCACCGGCGCGCCCGGCAACCGCAAGCAGTACGCGACGGACAAGGCGATCTCCGACCAGGTGCTGGCCCGGGGCTACGCGTACGCGGCGACCGACAAGGGCAACAACGGGGTCGACTTCTACCGTGACGGGACCCGGCCCGGTGACGCGGTCGCCGAATGGAACGCGCGGACCACACAACTCACCCGGGCGGCCCAGCGCGTGGTGGCGCAGCGCTACGGGCACGCTCCGCGCCGTACGTACGTCACCGGCGTCTCCAACGGCGGCTACCTCACACGCTGGCAGCTGGAGAACCACCCCGAGCTGTACGACGGCGGGGTGGACTGGGAGGGCACCCTGTGGACGGCCGACGGGTCCCCTCCGCTCACCTCCCTGCCGGTGACGGTGGCCCGGATGTTCGGCGCGGCACAGGACGAGGACCTGTACGCGGCGGGCTTCGCACGCGGTTCCGAGTTCCTGTGGCCGTACCACGAGAAGGCCTACTGGGGAGTCACGCAGAAGATCTACCGCGCCGAGTTCGACCCGGCCTACGACCCCGGGTGTCCCGGGCCCTCCGCGGGGTCGACGACGGAGCAGGTCCTCGCGCCGTGCGTCTCCGACGCCTCCTACGACTACGCCTCGCGCCCCGACTCCGTGCACCGGGCCGTGGCCCGGGTGTCGCTGACCGGGCGCATCGGCCGGCCGCTGATCACCCTGCACGGTGATCTGGACGCGCTGCTGCCCAAAGCCACCCACTCCGACGTGTACGCGCGCATGATCGACGCGGCCGGGCGGGGTGCGCTGCACCGCTACTACACGGTGCAGGACGGCACGCACGTCGACGGGCTGTACGACACCCATCCGGACCGGCTGCGGCCGATCCTGCCCTGCTACCGGTCGGCGTTCGACGCCCTGGTGGCCTGGGTGGAGCGCGGAGTCAGGCCGCCGGCGGACCGGACCGTCGCCCGGCCCGCCGGCGGTGACGTGGTCGACTCCTGCGCGCTGGACGCCGGTGAGGCAGTGGTGCGGTAGCGCCTCAGCGGCCCAGCTCCTTGCGCGAGACGCGGCGCAGCCTGCGCCGCTGCGCGGGGTCCAGGGCGAGGTACGCGGCGGCCGGGACTCCCAGGACCATCAGGAGCACGGCCCACCAGGGCAGCCAGATGAGCAGGACGAGCCCGGCCGCCACACCCCCCGCGGCGATCTTGGCATTCTTCGACATGAGTGTCGCCTCCTTCGCGGCCACTGCCGCTCTCTGTCGTGAAAACGGGCCCGCGCTTTCGGCGGTTCCGGACCGCGCCCCTGAGACGCCCCTGAGTTACGACCCCTAGGGTTCTCCGAGCACCCGTCGTGCTCCTTCGGCAGCAGGAACACGACGCGCCTCCATGGTGACCCGGATCACACCCTCAGGAACACCCGGACGACCCTGAACGTGCTGTACCCTCGGCCGCTCCGGCTTCACTAGTCAAGTTTGAGGAATCCGTCATCGCTGCGCAGACGCACCCCCCGGCTCCGCCTTCCCCGTACTCCGAACTGACCCGGGGCCCGGCCGTCTTCGTGCCCGGCGATCCCGCCCGCACCGGCCGTGTCGCCTTCTGGCGGCCGGACGGTTCGGCTCCTCCCGCCGTGGCCGCGGGGTCGGTCGAGGACCTGGCCGTCGCCGTGCCCGGCGACGACGGGATCACGTCGGTACGCGTGCCCGCCGTTCTCCTGCCGGTGCGCGCCGCGCTGCCGCTGCTCACACGGGCGCGGGCCGGCGGTGAAGGGCACCGGGCCACCGTGTTCTGGGGCGCTGCCGCCGTGCACGCCCTGCACCTGGTGGCGCGCGGGCTCCTGCTGCCCGGCCTGTCCCCGGCCGACCACGACGCCTGGCGCGTCGGCCCCTTGGGCGCGGAGGACATCGACGCGGTGCGCCGGCTCGCCGCGGCGATGCCGCCCGAGGCCCATGCCGTGCCGGTGGACGCCCCCGGGCCGCTGCGGCTGCACGACCCGGAACGGCTGCTGCGCGCGTTCCTCGACGCGGTCGCCGACGCCCTCCCCCGCTCCCCCGCCGCGCCCTTCGTGACCGGCGCCCCGGCCTTCGCGGTACCGCGGCCGCAGCGGCTTCCCGAGCTGCGCGGCTGGGCCGCCGATGTCGCCGCGGGACACGACGCGGGCGTACGGCTGTCCCTGCGGATCGAGGTGCGCGGGCTGACCGACACGGCGGACGCGGGGACCGCAGAGGGCGCGGCGGACGCGGCGGGTGACGGGCCCGGCGGCGCGGACGTGTCGTTCCGGGCCGTGCTCCAGGTGCACGGCGTGAGCGATCCCGCCCTGGTCGCGGACGCCACCGAGGTGTGGGCCGGGACGTCCGGCGGGGACTTCGGTCCCCGCGCGCGGATGGACGCCCTGCTCGCGCTGCGCCGCGCCGCGCGGGCCTGGGCGCCGCTCACGCCCCTGCTGTCGGCGACCGTGCCGGACGCGATCCACCTCGCCGACGAGGAGGTCGCCGAACTCCTCGGCGAGGGCACCCGGGCGCTGGCCGGCGCGGGCGTCGACGTGCACTGGCCCAGGGAGCTGGTCCGCGAACTCACCACCCGCGCGGAGATCGGTCCCGCGGGCGACGGGCCGGAGCCCGGGAGGGCCGGCTCCTTCGAGGGGCCGTCGTTCCTGTCCGCCGACGCGCTGCTCGCCTTCGACTGGTCGTTCGCCGTGGGCGACCAGCCCCTCACGCGCGAGGAGCTGGACCGGCTCGCCGAGGCGAACCGCCCCCTGGTGCGGCTGCGCGACCAGTGGGTGCTGATCGACCCCCGGGAAGTACGGCGCGCCCGGGCACGCCAGGACCACAAGATCACGCCGGTCGACGCGCTCGGCGCGGCCCTGACGGGCTCGGTGGAGGTCGACGGCAGCCGGATCGAGGTGCGCCCCACCGGGTGGGCGGCGGCGCTGCGGGACCGGCTCGCGGACCCCGAGGCCCAGGAGCCGGTCGAGCAGCCGGCCGCCCTCGCCGCCACGCTGCGGGACTACCAGCGGCGCGGCCTGAACTGGCTGGCGCGCATGACCTCCCTGGGCCTGGGCTGCTGTCTCGCCGACGACATGGGCCTGGGCAAGACCATCACCCTCATCGCCCTGCATCTGCACCGCCAGACCGATCCCGCGTCGGCGGGGCCCACCCTCGTGGTCTGCCCGACCTCGCTGATGGGCAACTGGCAGCGGGAGATCGAGCGGTTCGCGCCCGGTACCCCGGTGCGCCGCTTCCACGGGGCGCGGCGCGCACTGGACGACCTGGCCGGCGGCGAGTTCGTGCTCACCACCTACGGCACCATGCGGCTGGACGCACCCCGGCTCGCCGAGGTCGCCTGGGGAATGGTCGTCACCGACGAGGCCCAGCACGTGAAGAACCCGTACTCCTCCACGGCCCGGCAGCTGCGTTCCATCGGCGCACGCGCGCGCGTGGCGCTCACCGGCACACCGGTGGAGAACAACCTGTCGGAGCTGTGGGCGATCCTCGACTGGACGACACCCGGGCTGCTGGGCCGGCTCGGCACCTTCCGCAGGCGGTACGCGGACGCCGTCGAGGGCGGACAGGACCCGGCCGCCGCGGACCGGCTGGCCCGGCTGGTACGGCCGTTCCTGCTGCGCCGTCGCAAGGCGGACCCGGGGATCGCGCCCGAGCTGCCGCCGAAGACGGAGACCGATCACGCCGTGTCGCTCACCCAGGAGCAGGCGGGGCTGTACGAGGCAGTGGTGCGCGAGGCGCTGGCCGAGATCTCCGGTGCGGACAGCATGGCGCGACGCGGGCTGATCGTGAAGCTGATGACCGGCCTGAAGCAGATCTGCAACCACCCGGCGCAGTTCCTCAAGGAGGAGCGGCCCGTGGTCGCGGGGCGGTCCGGGAAGCTGGAGCTGCTGGACGAACTCCTCGACACGGTCCTCACCGAACAGGCCGGCGTCCTGGTGTTCACGCAGTACGTGCAGATGGCCCGGCTCCTGGAGCGGCACCTGGCCGCGCGGGGTGTGCCGGCGCAGTTCCTGCACGGCGGCACGCCGGTCGCCGAGCGCGAGGCGATGGTGCGCCGCTTCCAGGACGGCGAGGTTCCGGTCTTCCTCCTGTCGTTGAAGGCGGCGGGCACCGGGCTGAACCTCACCCGCGCGGAGCACGTCGTGCACTACGACCGCTGGTGGAACCCCGCCGTCGAGGCGCAGGCGACCGACCGCGCGTACCGCATCGGCCAGACCCGGCCCGTGCAGGTGCACCGGATCGTCGCCGAGGGGACGATCGAGGACCGCATCGCCGAGCTGCTGGTCCGCAAGCGGGAGTTGGCCGACGCGGTGCTGGGCTCCGGTGAGGCGGCGTTCACGGAGCTGACGGACGCGGAGCTGGCGGATCTGGTCGAACTGCGAGGGGGACTGCGATGACCCGGTACCACGGTGACGAGGCCGACGTGGAGCGCACCTTCGCCGCGCTGCCGCCCGCGCGGGGACGGGGTTTCGCGCAGACGTGGTGGGGCCGGGCCTGGCTGACGGCGCTGGAGGGCACGGCACTGGACTCCGAGCAGCTCAAGGCGGGCCGCAGGCTCGCCCGCGCGGGAGCGGTCGGTGCGGTGTCCGTACGGCCGGGACGCATCACGGCGGTCGTGAAGGACCGCGGCGGAACGGCCCACCGGGCGGACGTCCTGCTGCGGGAGCTGTCCGGGGAGCAGTGGGACCGTTTCCTGGCCATGACCGTCGAACGGGCCGGGCACGTCGCGGCGCTGCTCGACCGGGAGATGCCGACGCACCTGGTCGAGGACGCGGAGCTGGCCGGGGTGGAACTGCTGCCGGGCCTGGGCGATCTGGAGCCGGAGTGCGACTGCGGCACCTGGGACCACTGCGGCCACACGGCGGCGCTCTGCTACCAGGTGGCCCGGTTGCTGGACCGGGACCCGTTCGTCCTGCTGCTGGTGCGGGGACGCGGTGAACGCGCCCTGCTGGACGCGCTCCAGACACGCGGTGACACCTCCGCCGGCCGGCCCGCCCGGCCGGAGGGCGTGGACCCGGCCGAGGCGTACGCGGCCGGGGACATCCTGCCGTCGCTGCCCGGCCCTCCCGCACTCCCCGCGGAGCCGGGGGGCCCGCCGTCGCTGGACACGGAGGCCGCGCCCGGTGCCGGGGTCGATCCGCGCGCCCTGGAGTTCCTGGCCGCCCGGACCGCCGCCCAGGCCCACCGCCTGCTGGCCGAGGCGCTCCGGGAAGGGCACGACCGGCAGGCCGTGGAACCGGAGCCGACGGTGGCGCAGGACGCGGTGCGGCTGGCCGCCGGGGACCCCGGACGGGCCGTGGCGGACCGGCTCGCGGACGGATCGGGGCGCGGCCGGGAAGGGCTGGCCGTGGCCGTCCGGGCCTGGCGGCACGGCGGAGCGGCGGCACTGACCGTGCTGGACGAGGAGTGGACACCGGACGCCGAGGGCCTCGCACGCGCGCGTGCCGCCCTGGAGTCGGCCTGGGACGAGGACGAGCGGCCGGCGCTGCGGGCCCGCGCCAACCGGTGGACGGTCGTCGGCGCGCCCGTCCAGCTGCGCCTGGGACGCGACGGCCGCTGGTGGCCGTACCGCAAGGAGCGCGGCCGGTGGGTCCCGGTGGGGGGTTCCGCCCAGGACCCGGCGACGGCACTGGCCTCGGCGGAGCGCGCCTTCGGAGGGTGACGTCCCCTTGGAGGCGCGCCCGGCGTCCGTGGTGTCAGGGCAGTGCGACGTCCCCCAGGGACAGGAGCGATTCGAGACCGCCCGGCAGACTGCTGGGCACCCCGCTCGGCGGGGAAGCCGGACGGCAGTTCCGTGGGGAAGCCGGACGGGAACCGGCTCGGCAGACCGCTGGGCAGCTCGGAGGGGATGCCCGGCGACAGGTCGGGCGGACCGCCGGTGTTCGTGCCGCTCTCGGTGGGCTCCTTGTCCGGCGAGTCGCCGTCGCCCGAGGCCATCGGCACCACG
>NZ_JAPSKQ010000027.1 GCF_031181555.1 Streptomyces sp.
AGGAGCTCGCCTTCGTGGCGTCCCACCGTCGTCCCAAGCAGCCGAGCCGCGCACGTGTGACCGTGCTCACCACCGCTGCCGCAGCTGCCGTCGCCCTGAGCTCGCAGGCCGCCAACGCCGCTCCCAGTGAGAAGCCGAGCAAGGACGAGGTCAAGGCCAAGGTCGACAAGCTCTATGAGCAGGCCGAGCAGGCCACCGAGAAGTACAACGGGGCCAAGGAGAAGCAGGAGAAGCTCCAGAAGGAGATCTCCACCATCCAGGACAACGTCGCCCGCGGCCAGCAGGAGCTCAACGAGCTGCGCGACGGCCTCGGTTCGATGGCCAGCGCCCAGTACCGCAGCGGCGGCATCGACCCCTCGGTCCAGCTCTTCCTCTCCTCCGACCCGGACGACTACCTCGACAAGGCGTCCACCCTCGACCAGTTGAGCACCCAGCAGGTCGACGCGCTGAAGGAGATCCAGGAGAAGCAGCGCGAACTCGCCCAGCAGCGTTCCGAGGCGTCCGAGAAGCTCGAGGACCTCGCCTCCACCCGCACCGAACTGGGCAAGAAGAAGAAGGAGGTCCAGGGCAAGCTCGCCGCCGCGCAGAAGCTGCTCAACAGCCTGACCGCCGAGGAGAAGGCCCAGCTCGCCGAGGAGCAGAACCGCGCCACCCGCACCAGCGAGCGCGAGGCCCTCTCCGCCAAGGTCCCGGCCGGTTCCGGCCGCGCCGCCGCCGCCTTCGCCGCCGCCCAGAGCAAGCTCGGCAGCCCCTACGTCTACGGCGCCACCGGCCCGTCCTCCTATGACTGCTCGGGCCTGACCCAGTGGGCGTACGCCCAGGCCGGCGTCGGCATCCCGCGCACCTCCGAGGCGCAGACCGGCGCGGGCACCAAGATCTACTCGGTGAGCCAGCTCAAGGTCGGCGACCTGGTCTTCTTCTTCAACGACCTGCACCACGTGGGTCTGTACGCGGGCAACGGCCAGATCATCCACGCCCCGCGCACCGGCACCGTCGTGCGCTACGAGTCGATGAACACCATCGGCGGCCCGTTCATGTTCGGCGTCCGCGTCTAGCCTCTCCCGCTCTTCCGCCCCGCTCTTTCGCGGAACCGGCCCGCCGTGCCCCCGAACGGGGGAATCGCACCGGCGCCGACCGGCCCCACGCCCCGCCCGTGACCTGCGTCGAAAGGCGGGGCGTCGCCGTACGTGGCCGCCGCAGGCATTGGTCCGCCCGCCGTCGCCGGGGCTACTGTCTGCCGCGTTTCCCTGTCCGCCAGCGGAAGGAGCGCGGCTTCCCGTGGGGTCCCATCGCCGTCATGCACCGTCCTCCGGATCCGACCGGGGCGCCGTCGCCGCCGCCGGCCTGCTGTCCGTCACGGCCGCCGCCCTGGGCGCGGTACCGGCCGCGGCCACGCCGTACGACGACACCCGGGCCGAGGTGGACCGCCTCTACGAGGAGGCCGAGAAGGCCACCGAGGCGTACAACGCGGCCGACGAGCGCGCCGACGGCCTGCGCCGGCAGGTCCGCACCGCACAGGACGGGATCGCCCGGCAGCAGGAGCGGATCAACGCCATGCGGGAGTCGCTCGGTTCGCTCGCCGGCGCCCAGTACCGCTCCGGCGGCCTCGACCCCTCCCTCGCCCTGCTGCTCTCCGACGACCCGGAGGACTATCTGGACAAGGCCTCCGTCCTGGACCGGATCACCGTCCGTCAGGCCGGTGAGCTGAGGAAACTGCGGGGCGCCCTGCGCTCCCTCGCCCAGGACCGCGCGGAGGCGGCCCGCACGCTGGGCGCGCTGGAGAAGAGCCGCAAGGCCGTCGCCGCCCACAAGAGGACCGTCGAGGGCAAACTCGCCGAGGCCCGCCGGCTGCTCAACTCCCTCCCGGCCGACGAACGCGCCGCCTACGACCGCGCCACCCGCTCCGGCCGTGCGCACCTGCTCGGCCCGGGAGCGGCCGCACCTGCCTCGGCACGCGCGGCCGCCGCCGTGGCCGCCGCCCGCTCCGCCCTCGGCAGGCCCTACGTCTGGGGCGCCAACGGGCCCGGCGGGTTCGACTGCTCGGGCCTGACGCAGTGGTCGTACGCGCAGGCCGGGGTGTCCCTGCCGCGCACCTCGCAGGCCCAGCGGTACGCCGGCCGGCAGGTCCCGCTCTCCGAGGCGCGCCCCGGCGACCTGGTGCTCTACCGGTCCGACGCCAGCCACGTCGGGATGTACGTGGGCAACGGCCAGGTGATCCACGCGCCCTACCCCGGCGCCCCCGTGCGCTACGACCCGGTCGGGATGATGCCGGTCTCGTCGGTCACCAGGGTCTGACCGAAGCGGCCCGGCACCCTTACCCTCGGGGAGATGGCTGGTCGAGGGCGGGTTCCGGGGGCGCCGGTGGTGGCGCTGTGTCTGCTGCTCGTCTCCCTGGTCGCGTGCGGCGGGGGACCGGTCGCCGACAGCGTCCGCGCCGAGGTGCAGTCGCTCCTCGACCGGCGGGCGGAGGCGGTCCTCGACCACGACGCCGCCGAATACGCCCGCACCGGCACCCGGGCCGGGTTCGGCAACCTGCGCGCCGTACCGCTGGCGGACTGGTCCTACCGCGTGACCGCCCTCGACCGCACCGGTGACACCGCCACCGTCTCCGCCGACCTGAGCTACCGCGTCGAGGGCCACGACCGGTTCCCGGTCACCACCGCCCGCACCCTGCGCCTGAGCCGTGACGCGGACGGCCGGTGGTCCGTCGACTCCGACCGGCCCGCGGGGAAGTCCGGCCGGCAACTGTGGGACCAGGGCCCGGTCCGGGCGGTCCGGGGCGAACGGGGCCTGGTGCTCGGCGTCGGTCAGTCCGACGCGGAGCTGCGCGACTACGCCGAGCTGGCCGACCGCGCGGTGCCCGCGGTGTCGGACGCGTGGGGCCCCGACTGGCCCCGGCGCGTCGTCGTCCTGGTGCCGGAGTCCCTGGAGGGCATGGCGGGCCTGCTGGGGTCCCCCGCCTCCTCCTACCGGGGGATCGCGGCGGTCACCACCGGCGAGACCGGTACGGGGGCACGGGCGCCCGCGGACCGGATCATCGTCAACCCGGACGCCTTCGGGCTGCTCGGCGACTCGGGCCGGCAGGTCGTGCTCACCCACGAGGCCACCCACGTCGCCACCCGCGCCCACACCTCCGCCGCGACCCCGCTGTGGCTGTCCGAGGGCTTCGCCGACTGGGTCGGCCACCGCGGCGGCGGGCGCACCCCGGCCGAGACCGCGCCGGAACTCGCCCACGCGGTGAGCCAGGGGGAGGTGCCCGCGGCACTGCCGGACGACGAGGACTTCGGTTTCTCCGGTGACGCCGACCGGCTGGCCCGGGCCTACGAGAGCGGCTGGATGGCCTGCCGCCTCATCGCCGACCGCTGGGGCGAGGAACGCCTGGGCGCGTTCTACCGGGCCGTGGGCGCGCACCGGCAGCGGGAGGGCGCGGTCGAGGACGCCATGGACCGGGTGCTGGACACCACCCCGGAGGAGTTCACGGCGCGGTGGCGGGACTACGTACAGGACCGGCTCGGCTGACCCGGCCCGGCGGGGCGGGCACCCGGCGCGGCGACCCGGCTCCGCGGAGGCCTTCCACGGCCACGCGCGCTCCGCCCACGGCGGTGCGGTGGCGCCGGTGCCCTTCCGGGGCCCGGGCTCAGGAGGAGACCGGGGTTCCGGCGGCGCGGGCCGGCCGGGGGATCGTGGGGACCGGGCGCCGGCGGGGGACGGTCGCGTGCCACAGGGCGCGGGCCGCGAGCAGGGTCGCGGCGACCAGCAGGCCGTTGCGGACGACCAGGAGAGAGACCCCGAGCGGGTCGCTGGCCACGACGTGGGCGAACCACAGCGGGAACTCCAGCACCGTCACGAGGGAGGCGGCCAGCACCAGGGCGACCGGCAGCCGCATCCGGCTCTCGCGGAAGCAGAGGCAGACCGCGGCGATCCCGACCAGCCACACCATGTACTGCGGGCTGATCACCCGGCTGGTGGTGGTGAACATCAGCACCGCCACGAACGCCGCGTCGGCGACGGTGTGCGCCTCGAAGCGGGTGGCCAGCAGCCGCCACAGCACCAGCCAGCCGAAGGCCGCCCCGGTCAGGAACAGCGCGCCCGTGCTCACCCAGGTCACGTACGGGCCGAGGAACTCCACCGAACCGTAGTTGAGCAGCACCTCGCCGTCCCAGCCGTGGTGCCGGGCGACGTGGAAGACGAGCGCGCCCAGGGACTCGACCTCCGTGCCCCGGTCGCGCTGGAAGGTCAGGAAGGCGAACGCACCGGGCACGAGCACGGCGAACAGGGCCGCGACGCCGATGCCGGTCACGGCGGCCGACGCCCAGGCAGTGCGTCGGCGGACCCCGAGGAGCAGCAGCGCCGGCCACACCTTCAGCAGCGCCCCGAAGCCCGCGAGCGCCCCCATCAGCCGGGGGTGCCGGGCGCCGGCCAGCAGCGCGGCGACGGCCACCGCGGTCACCATCACGTCGTAGCGGGCGTACACCGTCGGACCGAGCAGCGGCAGGCCCGCCACCCACACCCAGGCACCGCGCGGCGACCGGCCGGGACGCCGGCCGGCGTGCACCAGGAGGGCCAGGACGGCCAGGTCGGCGAGGAGCGCCAGGACGAAGAACGCGGTGGCGTACTCCAGGAAGGGCAGCAGACCGGGGGAGAGGATCGCCAGGGCCGCGGCGGGCGGGTACTGCCAGGTGACGTCGTCCAGCGGGAACGTTCCGGTGCGCAGGACCTCGTACCAGCCCCGGTAGATCACCGACACGTCGCTGGTGACGTCCGGACCGGGAAAGACGATCACCTTCAGGACGCACAGCAGCAGGGCGGTCCGCGTCAGCCCCCACAGGAGCAGCAGCCCCGCGCGGGACCCTCGTGCGGCCGTCGTCCTCATGCGATCCCTGCCCGTCCGGTGTGCGGTCCTCGAGGTGCCATGATGTCCCGGACACCGGTGCACGGGCCACAGAGCGCCGCCGTGACCGGCCGCGGAACGGCGTTCGATAGGGTCTGCGGCGATGCACAAGACCCTGATCGTGACCAACGACTTCCCGCCCCGGCCCGGCGGTATCCAGGCGTTCCTGCACAACATGGCGCTGCGGCTCGACCCCGAGCGCCTCGTCGTCTACGCCTCCACCTGGAAGCACACCCCGGAGGGCGCCCGGGCGACGGCCGCCTTCGACGCCGAGCAGCCCTTCACCGTCGTCCGCGACCGTACGACGATGCTGCTGCCGACCCCGCAGACCACCCGGCGGGCCGTCGGGCTGCTGCGCGAGCACGGGTGCACCTCGGTGTGGTTCGGGGCGGCGGCGCCGCTCGGGCTGATGGCACCGGCACTGCGCCGGGCCGGCGCCGAGCGGATCGTGGCCACCACCCACGGCCACGAGGCCGGATGGGCCCAGCTGCCCGCCGCGCGGCAACTACTGCGCCGGATCGGCCGGTCCACGGACACGATCACCTACCTCGGCGAGTACACGCGCTCGCGGATCGCCACCGCGCTGACCCCCGAGGCGGCCTCCCGGATGGTGCAGCTGCCGCCCGGGGTCGACGAGAAGACCTTCCACCCCGGCTCGGGCGGCGACGAGGTCCGGGCGCGGCTCGGGCTGGCCGACCGTCCGGTGGTCGTGTGCGTCTCGCGGCTGGTGCCGCGCAAGGGGCAGGACACGCTGATCAGGGCCATGCCCGCGATCCTGGCGGCCGAGCCGGACGCCGTGCTGCTGATCGTCGGCGGCGGCCCGTACGAGAAGGACCTGCGCGCGCTCGCGCGGCGGACCGGGGTCGCCGGCTCCGTCCGCTTCACCGGCTCCGTCCCCTGGGAGGAACTGCCCGCCCACTACGGCGCCGGGGACGTCTTCGCGATGCCCTGCCGGACCCGGCGCGGCGGCCTGGACGTCGAGGGGCTCGGGATCGTCTACCTGGAGGCCTCCGCGACCGGGCTGCCCGTCGTCGCCGGCGACTCCGGCGGCGCCCCCGACGCGGTGCTCGACGGCGAGACCGGCTGGGTCGTCCCCGGCGGCTCCGCCGAGCAGACCGCCGACCGCGTCGTCACCCTCCTCGGCGATCCGGAGCTGCGCCGCAGGATGGGTGAGCGGGGCCGCCGGTGGGTCGAGGAGAAGTGGCGCTGGGACCTGCTGGCGGAAAAGCTGAAGACGCTGCTCTGACGCATCCGGCAAAGCGGCGCGGACCCCCGGTCGGGGCCCGCGCCGTGCGGGTCGCTGTCGGGCGGTCCTACTTGGCGTAGATCGCCTCGATCTCGTGGGCGTAGTCCTTCGCCACCACGTTCCGCTTCAGCTTCAGGGACGGGGTCAGATGCCCCGACTCCTCCGTGAACTGGGCGGGGAGGATGCGGAACCTGCGGACCGACTCCGCCTTCGACACCGCCGCGTTGCCGTCGTCGACCGCCGCCTGGATCGCCGCGAGGAGGTCCGGGTCCTCGCTCAGGGAGGCCGCGGTGGAACCCGCCGGCTTGCCGTGCTCGGCGCACCAACGGCCCAGGAACTCCTCGTCGATGGTGATCAGCGCGCCCACGAACGGCCGCCCGTCGCCCACCACCATGCACTCCGCGACCAGCGCGTGCGCGCGGATCCGGTCCTCCATCACCGCCGGGGCGACGTTCTTGCCGCCCGCCGTGACCAGGATCTCCTTCTTGCGGCCGGTGATCCGCAGATAGCCGTCCTCGTCCAGGGTGCCGATGTCCCCGGTGTGGAACCAGCCGTCGGCCAGCGCCTCGGCCGTCGCGCCCGGGTTGTTCCAGTACTCCTTGAACAGGTGCTCGCCGTGCAGCAGCACCTCGCCGTCGTCCGCTATGCGGACCACCGAACCGGGCAGCGGCTGGCCGACCGTACCGATCTTCTGCCGGTCCCACGGGTTGAACGCGGTGGCCGCACAGGACTCGGTCAGGCCGTAGCCCTCCAGGACGCTGAAGCCGATGCCGCGGAAGAAGTGGCCCAGGCGCTCGCCCAGCGGGGCGCCGCCCGAGATGGCGTACTCGCCGCGCCCGCCCAGCACCGCGCGCAGCTTGCCGAAGACGAGCTTGTCGAACACCTTGTGCTTGATCCTCAGGCCCAGCGACGGGCCCGACGGGGTGTCCAGCGCCTGGCTGTAGGCGATCGCCGTGGCCGCCGCCTTGTCGAAGATCCTGCCCTTGCCGTCGGCCTGCGCCTTGGCGCGCGCCGAGTTGTAGACCTTCTCGAACACCCGCGGCACACCCAGGATCAGCGTCGGGCGGAACGCGGCCAGCTCGTCGGTGAGGTTCTTGATGTCCGGCACGCAGCCCAGCTTGATCGGCGCCATCATGGGCGCGATCTGCACCAGCCGTCCGAAGACGTGCGCGAGCGGCAGGAAGAGCAGCACGGAGCACTCGCCGGTGCGGAACAGCGGACGCAGCCGTTCCACGATGTTGCCGCACTCGGCGAAGAAGCTGCGGTGGGTGAGTACACAGCCCTTGGGGCGGCCGGTCGTACCGGAGGTGTAGACGATCGTCGCGGGGTCGTCGGCCTTCGCGATCGAGCTGCGCTCCTCGACCGTCCCGTCGGTGACGTCCCGGCCGAGGCGGCCCAGTTCCTCCACGCCACCGGCGTCGATCTGCCACACGTTCTTCAGTGCGGGCAGCCGGTCGCGCACCGACTCCACGGTCGCCGCGTGCGCGTCGAGCTCCACGAGGCAGGCGGTGGCACCGGAGTCCCCCAGGATCCACGCCACCTGCTCCGGCGAACTGGTCTCGTACACCGGCACGGTGACCGCGCCAGCGCTCCAGATCGCGAAGTCCAGCAGCGTCCACTCGTAGCGGGTGCGGGACATCAGGCCGACCCGGTCGCCCGGCCGGACCCCGGAGGCGATCAGCCCTTTGGCGGCCGCCCGGACCTCCGCGAGGAAGGTGGTGGCCGTCACGTCCTGCCAGGCACCGCCGACCTTGCGGGCGATGACGGCGACGTCGGGGTGCTGCGCGGCGTTTCTGCGGACGATGTCGGTCAGATTGCCGTCCGCAGGGACCTCGTACAAAGCCGGAAGGCTGAACTCGCGCAAGACTGCTGCTCCTCTTAGGGCACCGACGCCACGACGTTGTGCGATGCGACGGTGCGGTCCAAGGCTGGGCGGGTGCTCGCGAATTCACATGTTGAAATCCTGAGCACGACTGGACTGCCCGGACGTTACCCGCCGGTATGGCTTCTACGACAGGGGGTCCCGGCGAGATGTTCGCTGCGTCACACAGATGCGTGTTTCTTTGCGCACAGTAGTCCACCCCTTCACCGACGAGCCAGTAACCGCAGGTCCGGCCACCGTTGTCCGGGCCGCCGCACGCGCTTACCCTTGATCGCCATGGCATCCGTACCAGGCGGCAACCACCGCACGCGCGTCCACGTGGTCAGCGACGTGCACGGCAACGCCCGTGACCTGGCCCGCGCCGGAGAGGGCGCCGACGCCCTGATCTGCCTGGGCGACCTGGTGCTCTTCCTCGACTACGCCGACCACTCGCGCGGCATCTTCCCCGACCTGTTCGGCACCGAGAACGCCGACCGCATCGTGGAACTGCGCACCGCCCGGCGCTTCGAGGAGGCGCGCGCGTTCGGCGCCCGGCTGTGGGCGGGGCTCGACGAGGACCGGGCCGCGGCGATCGAGAAGGCGGTGCGCAAGCAGTACGCCGAGCTGTTCGCCGCCTTCCCCACCCCGACGTACGCCACCTACGGGAACGTCGACATGCCGCCCTTGTGGAAGGAGTACGCCCTGCCCGGCACGACCGTCCTCGACGGGGAACGGGTGGAGATCGGCGGCTGGACCTTCGGCTTCGTCGGCGGCGGACTGCGCACCCCCATGCGCACCCCGTACGAGATCTCCGACGAGGAGTACGCGGCGAAGATCGAGGCCGTGGGCGAGGTCGACGTGCTGTGCACCCACATCCCGCCGGAGGTCCCGGAGCTGGTCTACGACACCGTCGCGCGCCGCTTCGAACGCGGCAGCCGGGCGCTGCTGGACGCCATCCGCCGCACCCGGCCCCGCTACGCGCTGTTCGGACACGTGCACCAGCCGCTGGTGCGGCGGATGCGGATCGGCGCCACCGAGTGCGTGAACGTGGGGCACTTCGCGGGCAGCGGGCGGCCCTGGGCGCTCGAATGGTGAGGATGTCCCAGGTGGGGTGAGTTGCGCCGGTCCGGCGCGCGGTAGCCTTCCGCTGCACAGGCGTGCGCTGTACTCGCGCACGGCGATCCGACGACCGGCGCGCATCCGGAGGAGCCACGGCGATGGCGGAACACACCAGCTCGAGCATCACGATCGAGGCCGCACCGGCCGATGTCATGGGGGTGATCGCCGACTTCGCCCGCTACCCGGACTGGACCGGTGAGGTGAAGGAGGCGGAGGTCGTCAAGACCGACGGGCAGGGCCGCGCCGAGCAGGTGCGCCTCGTCATGGACGCCGGCGCGATCAAGGACGACCAGACCCTCGCCTACACCTGGAACGGCGAGCACGAGGTCTCCTGGACCCTGGTGAAGTCCCAGATGCTCCGCTCCCTGGACGGCTCCTACCTCCTCGAGCCGGCCGGCCCGAACACGACCGAGGTCACCTACCGGCTGACCGTCGACGTCAAGATCCCGATGCTCGGCATGATCAAGCGCAAGGCCGAGAAGGTCATCATCGACCGGGCCCTGGCGGGACTGAAGAAGCGCGTGGAGTCGGGAGCGAAGTAGCCCTCGGCGGTCCTCGCCCGCCCCACCGGTACCGTCACCCTCATGCGTACCCTCCTGATCACGGGCCCCGGCGGCAGCGGACGTACCACCGTCGCGGCCGCCACCGCGCACGCCGCCGCCCGTGGGGGCACCCGCACCCTCCTCCTGGGCACCGACCGGACGGACACGCTGGGCGCGGTGCTGGGGGTGCCCGTCGGGTCCGAGCCGGTCGAGGCCGCCCCCGGGCTCACCGCGCGGCGGCTCGACGCCGACGCGGGCTTCCGCGCCGACCTGGCCGCCCTGCAGGACCGCGCCTCCTCCGCGCTGGACCTGCTCGGCGCCTCCCGGCTCGACCCCGAGGAGCTCACCCCGCTGCCCGGCGCCGAGGAGCTCGCCCTGCTGCGCGCCCTGCGGGACGCGGCCCTGCCGGGGGCGTACGACCTCCTCGTCGTCGATCTGCCGCCCGCCCCGCGGGCCCTCGCCCTGCTCGCCCTCCCCGAGGAGCTCCGCCGCTGCCTGCGCCGCCTGCTCCCGCCCGAGCGGCAGGCCGCCCGTGCCCTGCGCCCCGTGCTCGGCCGCCTCGCCGGCGTCCCGCTGCCCGCCGAGTGGCTGTACGAGACCGCCGCCCGGCTGGACCTCCAGCTGGCCGCCGCCGAGGCCGTGCTCGCCGACCGCGGCACCGCCGTACGCCTGGTCGCGGAGCCGGGACCCGCCGGCGCCGACGCCGTCCGCACCGCGGCCCTCGGGCTGGCCCTGCGCGGACTGCGCGCCGACGCGCTGGTCGCCACCCGCGTGCTGCCGGAGGGCGTCGAGGACAGCTGGCTCGCCGGCCCGGTCGCCCAGCAGCGCAAGACCCTGGAGGAGTGGCGGGAGACGTACGACGTCCACCCCGTCGCCCACCTCGGGCGCGACCCGCGCGGCGCCGACGACCTCGCCGCGCTCGCCGTGCCCGGCGTCAACGCGGGACCCGCCACCGTCGAGTGGTCCGTCACCGACTCCCGGGCCGACGACGGCGTGCTGGTCTGGCACATCCCGCTGCCCGGCGCCCGGCGCGAGGAACTGGACCTGATCCGGCGCGGCGACGAACTCCTCGTCACCGCCGGACCGTTCCGCCGGACCGTCCCGCTGCCCTCCGCGCTGCGCCGCTGCACCGTCGTCGGCGCCGCCCTGCGCGAGGGCGAGCTGCGCATCCGGTTCCGGCCGGATCCGCGGCTGTGGCCGCGCACCCGCTGAAGCCGGTACGGGCGTTCGGGTAACGTCGAAGGGGCCACCCGTAGTCAGGAGTCCGTCATGAGCGAACAGCTCCCCCCGCCCGACGACGCAGGGGACGAGGCCGTCGACGAGGTGCGGGCCGCGGACGGCGCGCGGGCCGCCGACGACGTACGGACGGCCGACGCCGACGCCTGGGCGACCGCCGTCGCCGAGGACCTGGAGGCGGAGAAGGCCCGCCGCCGCGCCCGGTACGGACCGCCCCCCGGTTCCGCCGCCGAGGAGCTGAAGAAGCTCGTCGACGCGGTCGCCGACAAGCTCTCCGGCCTGCGGTCCCCGCTGTTCGGCGCGGTCGCCGGGCCCACCGCGCAGCAGATGGTGCGGCAGGCCGTGCAGCAGGCCAAGGCCGCCGTGGAACCCGTCATCGAGCGCAACCCGGACGTCTTCGAGCACCTCGCCGCCGCCGGCAACGAACTCCTCGCCGCCTACCGCTCCGCGGTCCAGGACCAGGAGCGCCGCTGGACGGCCCGCGACACCGACCCCCGCGACACCGATCCCCGCGACCCGGACGGACGCCGTGACCGGGGCGACGAAGGCGGCCCCGGCGAGCGCATCGACCTGGACTGACGGCCGCACCGGCGGGTGTCCCACGGCCTTGCCGGGCCCGCTCACCGTACGGACGCCGGAAACCCGGCGGCAGGGCCTCGGGTACCGTTGGCGGTAGCGGGGCTCGACCGAAACTGAGGGATTCATGGGACTCACCATCGGCGTCGACATCGGCGGCACGAAGATCGCGGCCGGCGTGGTCGACGAGGAAGGCAACATCCTCTCGACCCACAAGGTGCCGACCCCGGGCACGCCCGAGGGCATCGTGGACGCCATCGCCTCCGCGGTGGAGGGCGCGCGTGCCGGGCACGACATCGTCGGCGTGGGCATCGGTGCGGCCGGATACGTCAACCGCCAGCGCTCGACGGTGTACTTCGCGCCCAACATCGACTGGCGCAACGAGCCGCTGAAGGCGGAGGTCGAGGCCCGCACGGGTCTGCCGGTCGTCGTGGAGAACGACGCCAACGCCGCGGCCTGGGGCGAGTACAAGTTCGGCGGCGGCAAGGGCCACCGCAACGTCATCTGCATCACGCTCGGCACCGGCCTGGGCGGCGGCATCATCATCGGCAACAAGCTGCGCCGCGGTCACTTCGGCGTGGCCGCCGAGTTCGGGCACATCCGGATGGTCCCGGACGGCCTGCTGTGCGGCTGCGGCTCGCAGGGCTGCTGGGAGCAGTACGCCTCCGGCCGCGCCCTCGTCCGGTACGCCAAGCAGCGCGCCAACGCCACCCCCGAGAACGCCGAGGTGCTGCTCGGCCTCGGCGACGGCACCCCCGACGGCATCGAGGGCAAGCACATCTCCATGGCCGCCCGGCAGGGCTGCCCGGTGGCCGTCGACTCCTACCGCGAGCTGGCCCGCTGGGTCGGCGCCGGCCTCGCCGACCTGGCCTCCCTGTTCGACCCCTCCGCGTTCATCGTCGGCGGCGGCCTCTCCGACGAGGGCGAGCTGGTCCTCGGCCCGATCCGCAAGTCCTACAAGCGCTGGCTGGTGGGCGGCAACTGGCGCCCCGTCGCCGACGTCCTCGCCGCCCAGCTCGGCAACAAGGCCGGCCTGGTGGGCGCGGCCGACCTGGCCCGGGAGCCCGACCCGGTGATGTGACCTCCCTCCACGTGCACGGCAGCGCCCGCCTGGCCCCCCGGGGACGGCGGGCGCCGCCGTTCTCCCGCCCGGGGCACGGGCACGGGTGGCACGCGCCGGACGCACCGGGAGAACCCGGCGTATCTTGATCCACATGGCGACGACCCCGCTGCTGCCGGACTCCCGCACCGAGCCGGACGGTTCGGCCGTGATCCGCGTCCTGAGCTACAACATCCGTTCGATGCGCGACGACACCGGCGCCCTCGCCCGGGTGATCACCGCATGCGCCCCCGACCTGGTCCTGCTCCAGGAGGCGCCGCGCCTCTTCCGCTGGCGCAAGAAACTGGCCCGGCTGGCCGCCGGCTCCGGGCTGGTGATCCTCTCCGGAGGTGCCACGGCCGCGGGCCCGGCGCTCCTGTGCTCCCTGCGGGCGACCGTGGAGCGCACCGAGGACGTGCTGCTGCCGCTCACCCCGGGACTGCACCGGCGCGGCTTCGCCACCGCCGTCGTACGGTTCGGCGGTGCCCGGCTCGGCGTGCTGAGCTGCCATCTGTCGCTGCAGAAGGACGAGCGGTACGAGCAGGGCGGCATGCTGCTGGACCGGCTCGCCGGGATGGGCGTGGAGCACGCGGTCGCGGGGGGCGATCTGAACGAGCCGCCGGACGGCCGTACCTTCCGGCGGCTGGCCGAGGGACTGACGGACTGCCGGGCCGCGGCCCCCTGGGGCGGCGAGCACACCTGGACCCGCACCGCCCCGCCCCGGCGCATCGACGCGCTCTTCGCCACGAAGGGCATCGAGGTCCTGGGCTGCGGGGTGCCGCACGACCAGCCCGGGGTGACCGGGGCCGACCTGAGGGCGGCCACGGACCACCTCCCGGTCCTGGCCGCCCTCAGGGTCCCGGCAGGACCGGCCGGAGCGTGCGCGTGATCAGCATGGAGTGGGACGGCCTCACCGACCGCGAGCGCTTCGGCGAGTGGTACCGGGAGAAGCGGGACCGGTTCGCGGACCTGGCCCGGGACGCCGACTGGGACGGCCTGTTCGAGGAGTTGGGGAGGAACCCGGGGTGGGTCAACCTCCCCCGGCCCGGGAACCGCAGCGGCTTCGCCCCGCTGCACCAGGCGGCCTGGCACGGCGCGGACTTCGCCGTCGTCTCCCGGCTGCTCGCGCACGGCGCCTGGCGCAGCCGGCGCGCCCGGGACGGACGCCGCGCCGTGGACGTCGCCCGGGAGCGGGGGCACACGCATCTGCTGGAGCTCCTGGAACCGGTCGTGGTGCGGCGGCTCCCCTCCCCTCCAAAGGCGCTGGAGCGCCACTTCCACGCGCTGCTGCGGGAGCGGACCGGCCGCTGCTTCGAGGAGATCGAGCACCTGCTGCCGCCGTTGGAACCCCTGACGGAGGGCCCGGCCGTGAGGATCTTCTTCCCGGTGGTCGGCATGATGGGCGGCTTCACCTACCGCCTCGAGGACGGGTACGTGAAGGTGCACGCCCACTCGCGGATGGACGCCGACGACGGGGAGCACTACCGGGTGAGCCCCGACGGCTGGTCCAGGATCGAACGCCCGCACGCGCCGCCGCCCCCGCCCGCCCCGCAGAGCTCCGCGTCCTGACGGGCGAAGGGGGCCCCGCCAGGACACCGAGCGGCTGCGCCCCGGACAGGCCCTAGACCACCGCGCCCCGGCCCGGGTCCTCGTCGTCCTCGTCGTCCGTGCGCATGCGCATCACCAGCGTGGCGAAGCCGCCGAGGAAGCCGCCGATGCTCAGCGTGGTCAGCCACCAGGTCATCTCCCAGCCGAGCAGGACCGCCAGCAGAAGCAGCAGCGGACCGCCCAGCACCCCGAGCCAGGCGAACTTGGCGGTGACGTCGGCCTCCGGCAGCGGCGGCGGCTCCGGCGGGACGAAGTGGCCCTCGTCGCTCTCGTCGAAGTCGTCCTCCGACGGCTCGGGCACGCTGTAGTCGCGCGGACCGACCCCGGGCGCGAAGGAGACGGAGCCGCCCAGCGGCTTGGCCGGTTTCTCCTCGGCCTTGCGCGGCGCCTCGGCCCCCACCTCCTCGTCATTGGTCCCGGACTCCAGCAGCGCCAGGTCCTCGACCGACTTGAACGGCTTGGCCCCCGGCGGGTCCGGCGGCTCCTCGCCGTACCCGGCGACGATCGCCGCCCACGCGGCGTCCTCGTCGAAGGGGACACCCTTCTCCTCCGGCGCGCGACCCTCACGGTCCTCGCGGTCCTCGCGGTCCGAGTCGTGCTCAGCCACCTGCGGTCGTCCCTTCCTTGCCGAGACCGGGCTCCTTGACGGTGCCGGGTGCGAGCCGTCCGATGAACGCGGTGCTCTCCTGGAAGATCCGCTCCGCGTCGTAGTCCAACGTCGCCACGTGATAGCTCTGTTCCAGCAGGACCTCCGTCACGTCCACCGACGAGACCCGGCCGAGGATGCGGGCCGAGTCCGCGGGCGGCACCACATGGTCCTGCGGGCTGCGCAACAGCAGCAGCGGCTGGGTGACCCGGGGCAGCTCGCCGTCGAGGAGACGCAGGAACGTCCGCAGGGAGTGCGCCGCGTGCAGCGGCACCCGGTCGTACCCCAGCTCCGTCCGGGACGGCTTCGCGATGTCGCCCGCGATCCCCCTCGTCGCCGGGACGAGGTGACGGAGCACCGGAAGGGCGTGCGCGGCCACGCCGTGCACCCTGTTCGCCGGGTTGACGACCATGACTCCGCTCACCGCGTCGCCGTGCCGTGCGGCCAGCCGCAGGGCGAGCGCGCCGCCCATCGACAGACCGGCCACGAACACCCGCGGGCAGCGGTCCCGCAGCAGCCGCAGCTCACGGTCCACCTCCGCGTACCAGTCCTGCCACCCGGTGACCCGGAGGTCCTCCCAGCGCGTGCCGTGCCCGGGCAGCAACGGCAGCGAGACGGTCAGGCCGTGTCCGGCGAGGTGCTCCGCCCAGGGGCGCAGCGGCTGCGGTGAACCGGTGAAGCCGTGGCAGAGGAGGACGGCGGCCTCCCCGCCCTCGTGTCGGAACGGCTCGGCTCCGGTCAGGAGCGGCACCTTCGGCCTCCTGTTCGTGAGGACTCGTAGGAAGGGTCCGGCACGTCAGGACGGCCGGGACAGGGGCGGCACACGGATTGCAGGACCTTCACCGTACGCGACCGCACTGACACCGGCCAGGGCCGTCGGGGCCTTCGACGGTGCTCCGGGATATGGTCTGACCTACACACACAGGAGGCACTCGGTTGTTGTACGGCGCGATGAAGGTCACCATCGGAGGGCCGCTGAAGCTCGCCTTCAGGCCCTGGGTGGAGGGCCTGGAGAACGTCCCCGCCGAGGGCCCGGCCATCCTGGCCAGCAATCACCTGTCGTTCTCCGACTCCTTCTTCCTGCCGGCCGTGCTGGACCGCAAGGTCACCTTCATCGCCAAGGCCGAGTACTTCACCACGCCGGGGGTGAAGGGCCGTCTGACGGCCGCCTTCTTCAAGGGCGTGGGCCAGCTCCCGGTGGACCGCTCCGGCGCGCGCGGCGCGGGTGAGGCGGCCATCAAGAGCGGCATCGAAGTGCTCGAGCGCGGTGAGCTGTTCGGCATCTACCCCGAGGGCACGCGCTCGCCCGACGGCCGCCTCTACCGCGGCAAGCCCGGCGGCCTCGCGCGCGTGGCGCTGGCCACCGGCGCGCCCGTCATCCCGGTCGCCATGATCGACACGGAGAAGATCCAGCCGCCCGGGAAGGTCGTGCCGAAGCTGATGCGGCCGGGCATCCGGATCGGGAAGCCGCTGGACTTCCGCCGCTACCAGGGCATGGAGCACGACCGCTTCGTCCTCCGCGCGGTGACCGACGAGGTCATGTACGAGATCATGAAGCTCTCCGGCCAGGAGTACGTCGACATGTACGCCACCGCCATGAAGCGCCGGCTGGCGGAGGCGGCCAAGGCCGAGAAGGAGGCCGAGAAGGCGGCGAAGGCCGCACTCGCGCGCGCGGAGAAGGAACACGCCGAGAAGCTGAGGGCCGCCATGGAGCAGGCCGACAAGGAGCGGGCCGAGCGGGACGAGAGGCGACGCTCCGACCCCTAGACGGGGTCCGGGACGGAAGTGGGGGGACATGCCGGGGCGCGAGCAGGTCATGAGGATGTCGGTCGAGCTGCCGCTGTGGCGCGCGCTCGCCGGCTACCGGGTGCTCACCGTGGTGTACGCGGTCGGTCTGTTCGCCTCCGCCCACGAGGAGTTCACCCGCCCCTGGCTCGCCGTCGCCTACTTCGCCCTCCTCGTCGTGTGGACCCTGGCCACCCTGCCCAAGGTCGCGAACGCCGCCGCCTGCACCAAGGGCTTCCTCACCGCCGACCTGACCATCGCGCTCGCCGGCATCCTGCTCACCCCCGTCGCCGACGCGCACGAACGCGTCCAGGCGGGCGGCCCGACCCTGCCGTCCATCTGGACCGCCGGCTCGGTGCTGGCGTTCGCCATCAAGGGCGGCTGGCGCTGGGCGGCCCTCGCCTCCACCCTCGTCGCCGTGGCCAACCTGGTCGAACGCGGCAGCCCCGCCCGCGACACCGTGCACAACGTGATCCTCGTCTGGGTCGCCGCCATCGCCATCGGCTACGTCGTGGAGGTCGCCCGCGCCTCCGAACGCACCCTCGCCCGCGCCCTGGAGATCGAGGCCGCGACCAGGGAGCGGGAGCGGCTCGCGCGGGACATCCACGACAGCGTGCTCCAGGTGCTCGCCATGGTGCAGCGGCGCGGCGCGGTCATCGGCGGCGAGGCGGCCGAGCTGGGCCGGCTGGCCGGGGAGCAGGAGGTCGCCCTGCGCACGCTGGTCTCCGGCGGGCTCGTGCCGGTCTCCCGCGCGTCCCGGGACGCCGCCGAGGGCGCCGTCGTACGGGCCGTCGAGGAGGCCGGGGAACCCGACGGGGACGACGGTCCGGTCGATCTGCGCGCGCTGCTCGCCCCCTACGCGGGTGCCCGGGTCAGCCTCGCCGAGCCCGGGGCGCCGGTGCGGCTGGCACCGGCCGCCGCGCGGGAGGTGGCCGCGGCCGTCGGCGCCGCCCTGGACAACGTCCGCAAGCACGCCGGGGAGCAGGCACGCGCGTGGATCCTGGTCGAGGACGAACCGGACGAGGTGATCGTCACCGTCCGCGACGACGGACCCGGCATCCCCGAGGGCCGGCTCGCCCAGGCCGAGGGCGAGGGCCGGCTCGGCGTGGCCCTGTCCATCCGGGGCCGGCTGCGCGACCTCGGCGGCAGCGCCGAGCTGGTCTCGGTGCCGGGACAGGGCACGGAGGTCGAGTTGAAGGTGCCCAAGGACGACTCCCGGCACGCGAAGGACACGGACGACCCGAGGGGGAGGGCGGAGCAGCGATGACGGACACCGCAGCCGAGCGAGAGGCCGGCCGGGGCCCGGTCAGGGTGATGGTGGTCGACGACCACCCCATGTGGCGCGACGCCGTCGCCCGCGACCTGTCCGAGTCCGGTTTCGAGGTGGTCGCCACCGCCGGAGACGGCGACCAGGCCGTGCGCCGTGCCAGGGCCGCCGCCCCGGACGTGCTCGTCCTCGACCTCAACCTGCCGGGCAAGCCCGGCGTCCAGGTCTGCAAGGAGGTCGTCGCCGCGAACCCCGCCCTGCGCGTCCTGGTGCTGTCGGCGAGCGGTGAGCACGCCGACGTGCTGGAGGCGGTGAAGTCGGGCGCGACCGGCTACCTGCTCAAGTCGGCCTCCACCGAGGAGCTCCAGGACGCGGTGCGCCGCACCGCCGTGGGCGACCCGGTGTTCACCCCGGGACTGGCCGGACTGGTCCTCGGCGAGTACCGCCGCCTCGCCTCCGAACCGGCCGGCCCCGCCCCCGGCGACACCGGATCCAAGGCGCCCCGGCTGACCGAGCGCGAGACCGAGGTGCTGCGCCTGGTCGCCAAGGGCCTGAGCTACAAGCAGATCGCCGAACGGCTCGTCATCTCGCACCGCACGGTGCAGAACCACGTGCAGAACACCCTCGGCAAGCTCCAGCTGCACAACCGCGTCGAACTCGTCCGCTACGCCATAGAGCGCGGCCTCGACGACGCCTAGCACCGCGCCCCGGGCCGGGGCCGGAAAGACCCCCGTTCCCGGCCCCGTGCGGCCCCGGCGCGTCCGCCCCCGCGGGCCGTATATTCGCGCATACGGTCATTCGCGCATACGGCAACGACCCCGGCACGACCCCGGAGGGAACCCGTGGAGATCCTGGCGTTCGGCGTGCAGTCAGACGAGAGGCCCCTGATCGAGCGGGCCTTCGAGGGCCACCACGAGGTGCGCGGACTGGACGTCTTCCTCAACGCGGACACCGCCCCCATCGCCGCCGGCCACGAGGTGATCTCCACCAGCGTCAACTGCGACCTCGGTGCCGATGTCCTGGCGGACCTCGCGGCCGGCGGCACCCGGATGGTCGCCCAGCGCTCCACCGGCTTCAACAACGTCGACCTCGAGGTCGCCGAGCGGCTCGGCCTGACGGTCGCCCGCGTGTCGTCCTACTCGCCGTACTCGGTCGCCGAGTTCGCCTGGACCCTCGCCATGGCGGTCAACCGCCGTGTCGTGCGCGCCTCCACGCGCACCCGCGACTTCGACTTCCGGCTCGACGGGCTGATGGGCCGCGACATGCACGGCCGCACCGCCGGTGTCCTCGGCACCGGCAAGATCGGCGAGGCGTTCGCCCGGATCGCCCACGGCTTCGGCATGCGGCTGCTCGGCTGGGACGTCGCCGAGAACCCCGCCTGCCTGGACCTCGGCATGACCTACGTCCCCAAGGAGCGGCTGCTCGCCGAGTCCGACCTGGTCACCCTGCACGTCCCGCTGACGCCCGAGACCCAGCACCTCATCGACGCCGCCGCCCTGAAGACGATGCGGGACGACGCGATCCTGGTGAACTCCAGCCGGGGCGGCCTCGTCGACACCGCGGCCCTCGTCGCGGAGCTGCGCGAGGGCCGCTTCACGGGCGTCGGCCTGGACGTGTACGAGGCGGAGGCGGGCCTGTTCTTCCTCGACAAGTCCCTGGAGGCCGTCGACGACGACACCCTGGCCCGCCTCGTCACCTTCCCGAACGTCCTGGTCACCTCCCACCAGGCGTACTACACCGCGGACGCGGTCGGGCAGATCGTCGAGACCACGGTGCGCAACGTCCTCGACTACACCGCCGGCCGGCGGTCCGGGAACGTGCTCGTGCCGCGGAGCTGACGAACCGTCCCCGCGTGTGCGGGGAGCAAGCACTGGGTGGGCCCGGCTCGGCCGGAGTACAAGGGCCGTCCCCGCGGGACCGGGGAGCAATCCGTCATGACAACGACGGCGCCCCGGGAGTGGTCACGGCTGTCGGATCAGTGGTTCGGCCATCAACGCCGCGACGATCGCCTGACCGTTCAGCGTCAACACGGACTCGGGATGGAATTGCAGCGACGCGAACCCTGCGCCCCGCAGCGCGTGCACCTCGCCGTTCGCCGCCCGGCTCACCTCGACGCCGTGCGCGGCCAGTTCGGCCGCCGCCTCGTCGTCGCAGTGCGCCACGAAGCTGTTGTAGAAGCCGACGGTCTCCCGCCGCCCGAACAGGTCGATCTCCGTCTGCGCCCCCTGGTACGGCACCTCCTTCCGCACGATCTCCAGCCCCAGCTCGGCCGCGATCAGCTCGTGGCCGAGGCAGACGCCGAGGACGCCGTGCCGGTTCTCCGCGACGACCTCGGCGGTCAGCGCGCGCAGGAACCGCATCTTCGGGTCGGCCGTGTCGGACGGGTCACCCGGTCCGGGCCCGAGCACCAGCGGCCCCTCGTGGCCGAGCACCGCCTCCCGCAACCCCGGAGCGTCGTACCGCCGGACGGTCACCTCGAACCCGCCGGCGCGCAGCACGTGCGCCAGCATCGCGGTGAAGGTGTCCTCCCCGTCGACCACCAGGGCGTGGCCCTCGAGGGCGTCCGGGACCTCCTGCATCCGCAGCCAGAACGGCGCCAGCGAGGCCCGGCGTCCGTCCAGCGCCGCCCGCACCCGGGGGTCCTCGGCCAGCCCCGGCCGTGCGGACTCCGTGCGCGGCCGTCCCGGGCGCACGCCCAGTGCCGCCAGCACCCCGGCCGCCTTGGCGTGGGTCTCGGCGACCTCGCCCGCCGGGTCGGAGCCGCGCACCAGCGTGGCGCCGACCGGCACCCGCAGCCGGCCGTCCGCGTCGATGTCGGCGGTGCGGATGAGGATGGGGGAGTCCAGGGTCTGGGCGCCTCCCGCGTCCCGGTCGATCAGGGCCAGCGCGCCCGCGTAGTAGCCGCGCCCACCGGTCTCGTGCCGTTCGATCACCCGGCAGGCGTTCTGCACCGGCGACCCGGTGACGGTGGCGGCGAACATGGTCTCCTTCAGCACCTCCCGCACGTCCAGCGAGGACCGGCCGCGCAGTTCGTACTCGGTGTGCGCGAGGTGCGCCATCTCCTTCAGCCGGGGGCCGATCACGACCCCGCCCATGTCGCCGACGGTGCACATCATCTTGAGCTCCTCGTCGACGACCATCGACAGCTCCTCGATCTCCTTGCCGTTGGCGAGGAAGTCCAGCAGGTGCCCGGGGGTCGGCCCCTCGGCGGGATAGCGGTAGGTTCCGCTGATCGGGTTCATGACGACGGTGCCGCCGGACATCCGCACGTGCACCTCGGGACTGGCCCCGACCAGCGTGCGGTCCCCGGTGTGCACCACGAACGTCCAGTACGCGCCCCGCTCGCCCTCGAGGAGCCGCCGGAAGAGAGCGAGGGCGTCGGCCCGCCCGAACCCGGGGATCGCGCCCTCGTAGGTCCGCCGGATCACGAAGTTGGCTCCCTCGCCCCGCCCGATCTCCTCCCGCAGCACGCGGCCGACGATCTCGCCGTACTCCTCGTCGGGCACGTCGAAACCGCCGCCCTCCACCCGCACGGCGTGCGACGGCAGCCGGGACAGGGCGTCCGCGAGGGGAATCTCGTACCGCTCCTGCGGCGTCAGCACCAGCAGCGGGGTGCCGTCGTCGCGGACGTCGAAGCCGCGCTCGCGGATCTGCCGGAACGGGACGAGGGCCAGGCACGCGTCGGGCAGCTCGGCCAGGCGCTCGCGGGTGGTGACCGGGCCGGTCAGCAGCTCGACCGTGTCGTGGTCGCGGCCCGGCGTGCGGCGGCGCAGCAGGGCGAAGGGGCGGTCGTCGTGAAGGAGCTGTACCAGGTCCATGGTGGGCGTTCCTCTTTTCGTCACGGATGATGCGTCACGGATGAGCGGAGAGGAACGGCCCCGGGAAACGCCGAAGGCCGCCCCTCGGGCGGCCTTCGCGAAGTCTGTGCGTACGCGCAGTCAGTGGGCCGCCGGAGAAGCGGTCCACCACCAGGTGCGGGTCGAGTGCGCGAACATGCCCCGACCCTAGCGCATCAGCAGCAGATCGAGGGCGCGGTCCAGATAACCGGTCAGTTCCGCGCCCTCGGGCAGCGCGGCCGGGACGGCGTGGCCGAGCTGGGCGTGGCCGAGGTACACGCTGTAGGCGAGCAGCCCGCGCCGCCGCGCCTCGGGCTCGGGGAAGCCGGCCTCGGCGAACTGGCGTGCCACGTAGGCGATCCGGCGCCGCGTCACCCGGTCGAGCACGGTGGCGACCCGCGGATCGTCCGCGGTGGCCAGCAGTGCCACCTCCAGCGGGTCCTCGGCGGCCGACCGGACCGCCTCGGCCAGCAGCCGCCGCAGCCGCAGCCCGGGGTCGGGCTCCGTCTCCGCCTCCAGCCGGGCGATGGCCGCCTCGGTCTCGGTCTCCGCCCAGCGTTCGAGGGCCGCTTCGACGAGCGCGTCACGGTTCGCGAAGTGCCAGTAGAAGCTGCCCTTGGTGGTGCCGAGCCGGGCGGCCAGGGGTTCCACCGCCACGGCGGCGAGCCCGCCCTCACGCATCGCGGCGAGCGCGGCGTCCGCCCAGTCCCGGGCGCTGAGCCGGGGCCGGCCGGTCTTCTTGCCTCCGGTGTCCTTCTCAGGGCGTTGCACCATGACCGTACGGTACCGTACGGTGGATGACCATACGCCACCGTATGGAGGTGTTCCGATGAGCACGGTACGCAACGTCCACGCCCGCGCCCTCCCCGCACCGGCCGACCGGGTCGGTGCCCTCCTGGACCGGATCTCCGCGGCCGACGACCCGCTCTTCCCGAGCCCCGCCTGGGCCCCGCTGCTGCTCGACCGGCCGCTCGCCGTCGGCTCCGCCGGGGGGCACGGACCGGTGCGCCACTCGGTCGCGGAGTACGAGCCCGGGCGCCGGATCCGCTTCGCCTTCGACCCGCCCGGAAACGGCTTCCACGAACTGTCCGTCGAACCGCTCGGGCCCGGCCGCTGCCTGCTGCGCCACGTGCTGGAGCAGGACATGCGCGGCACCGAGCGCCTGGCCTGGCGGTGCGCCGTCCGCGCGGTGCACGGCACGGTCGTGGAGGAGTTGTTCGACAACGCCGAGTCCGCCGTCACCGGCACCCCGGTCCGCCGCACCCGCCGCAGCCGGTACGTCCGCCTGCTCCAGCGGCTCGCCCGGGACCGTCCGGCCGCGATCGACGTGCCCGAGGGGGCCGCCCTGCTGCACGCGGCACTGCCCGTCGCCGATCACCAGGACGCCTTCGCCGTGGAGTGGCGTCCCGGCATGCCGACCGACCCCCGGGGCTGGAAGGTCCTCCCCGGCGACCTGTCCGTCACCGAGTACGCCGGAGGCGAGGGCCTGTACGGCGAGGACGGCGCGCACCTGAGCTACCGGGTGTCGATCCTGGTGGACGCGCGGGCCCGGCGGGTGACGATGAGCTCCAAGGTCCGGCTGCACGACCGGTGGGGACGCCTCCACCGGGCGCTGGTGCGCCGCGCCCACCCCGTCGCCGCCCGCCTGCTGCTCCGCCGTGCCCACCGCCGCCTCGCCCTCGCGGAGCCCGGTGCGGCGATGCGTGGCACGAGCGTGACCCGATGCCGTTCCGCGTCGTTGACCCGCGGTGCTCCCCGCCGACGCGGGGATGGCCCGAAGCTCAAGGCGCCGCTTCAGCGGGCGCTGCTTGCTCCCCGCCGCCGCGGGGATGGTGGCGCGCCTCGCCCGGTCGGTGGGGCACGTACGTCTCACAGATTGAGCGGCGGGATGGGCGCCCCGACCGAACGCGTACTGTTGGGCACGTGACCGTGAACGCTGATTCCCGAAGCGTCGCCGCTCAGGCGACGTGGCGAAACCTGCCCGCGGCGCAGCAGCCCGAGTACCCGGATGCCGAGGCTCTGCGTGATGTGATCGCCGAGCTGGAAACGTATCCCCCGCTCGTCTTTGCCGGCGAATGCGACCAACTGCGCGCGCGTATGGCTGCCGTCGCCCGAGGAGAGGCGTTCCTGCTCCAGGGCGGCGACTGCGCCGAGTCCTTCGACGGGGTGTCCGCCGAGCACATCCGGGCCAAACTCAAGACCCTGCTGCAGATGGGCGCCGTGCTGACGTACGCCGCGTCCGTGCCCGTGGTGAAGGTGGGCCGGATCGCCGGCCAGTACTCCAAGCCGCGCTCCAAGCCCACCGAGACCCGCGACGGCGTGACGCTGCCCACCTACCGGGGCGACTCCGTCAACGGCTTCGACTTCACCGAAGAGGCCCGCGTCCCGGACCCCCAGCGGCTGAAGCGGATGTACCACGCCTCGGCCTCCACGCTGAACCTGGTGCGCGCCTTCACCACCGGCGGCTACGCCGACCTGCGCCAGGTGCACGCCTGGAACCAGGACTTCGTGAGGTCGTCCCCGTCCGGCCAGCGCTACGAGCAGCTCGCCCGGGAGATCGACAACGCGCTGAACTTCATGCACGCCTGCGGGGCCGACCCGGAGGAGTTCAAGACCGTCGAGTTCTTCTCCTCGCACGAGGCGCTGCTGCTCGACTACGAGTCGGCGCTCACCCGCGTGGACTCGCGCACCGGTCAGCTGTACGACGTCTCCGCGCACATGGTGTGGATCGGTGAGCGCACCCGCCAGCTGGACCACGCGCACATCGAGTTCGCCTCGAGGATCCGCAACCCGATCGGCATCAAGCTCGGCCCGACGACGACGGCCGAGGAGGCGCTGCAGTACATCGACCGCCTCGACCCCGAGCGCGAGCCCGGCCGGCTGACCTTCATCGTGCGCATGGGCGCGGACAAGATCCGCGACAAGCTCCCCGAGCTGGTCGAGAAGGTCACCGCGTCCGGCGCCACCGTCGCCTGGGTGACCGACCCGATGCACGGCAACACCTTCGAGGCGGCCTCCGGTCACAAGACCCGCCGCTTCGACGACGTGCTCGACGAGGTGAAGGGCTTCTTCGAGGTCCACAAGGAGCTCGGCACCCACCCGGGCGGCATCCACGTGGAGCTCACCGGCGACGACGTCACCGAGTGCGTGGGCGGCGGCGACGAGATCTTCGTCGACGACCTGCACCAGCGCTACGAGACGGCCTGCGACCCGCGGCTCAACCGCAGCCAGTCGCTGGACCTGGCGTTCCTCGTCGCCGAGATGTACCGGGACCAGTAACCGGCTGTGCCGGTGGCGGCACCGGCAGGGGTGGGGCGCGGATCACAGGGATCCGCGCCCCACCCCACATTTTCGCCCCCCGAGCCACAGGTAAGGTTAGGTTTGCCTCACCGATCAGTCGGGTCCCCGGTCAGTCGGTACGGCGCGACCATGAACCCCGCTCGGGAGGTGAACCGCGTGTTCGTCTGCAGCTGCTTCGGTGTGACCGAGGAACAGGTGAGGAGGCACGCGGAGGCCGGTGCGTGCACGCCCCGGCAGATCGCCTCCGCCTGCAAGGCCGGCACCGACTGCGGCGGCTGCGTACGGCGCATCCAGGCACTGCTCGGCCGCGGTGACTGTCCCCGCCGCCGGCTGATCGACGAGGGGGAGCCGCCGCTCACGGCGAAACTGCCCGAAGCCGCGTAGGAGCGGCCCGGGGCCGCCGGGCGCCGCCCGGTGCCCTAGTGGGTCGAGAACCCGCCCGTTCCCGGACCCGACGCGTCGGGCTGGGACTGCTCGATGACCGTCGACAGGTACAGCGCCTCGCCCAGCTTCTCGATCAGCTCCAGCTGGGTGTCCAGGTAGTCGATGTGGTGCTCCTCGTCGGCCAGGATCGCCTCGAAGATGTTGGCCGACGTGATGTCGCCCTTGGTGCGCATGACGTCCACCCCGCGGCGCAGGCGGTCGATCGCCTCGAGCTCGATCTCCCGGTCGGCCTGGAACATCTCGGTCACCGTCTGCCCGACCCGGACGTGGAACAGCCGCTGGTAGTTCGGCAGGCCGTCGAGCAGCAGGATGCGGTCGGTGAGCACCTCGGCGTGCCGCATCTCGTCGAAGGACTCGGCGCGCGTGTACTGGGCGAGTTTCGTCCAGCCCTTGTGGTCCTGCAGCTTCGAGTGCAGGAAGTACTGGTTGATCGCTGTGAGCTCGGCGGTCAACTGCTCGTTCAGGAATTCGATGACCTCGGGGTCGCTCTGCATCGCGTGGGTTCCTTCCGCGCGGGAACTGGCAGGTTGCGCCGCATGATTGCACCGGCGGGGAAGATCGTCCAGTAAGTCTTCACTTAGTAAGTAAGTCCATGCTTAGTCTGATTCATTCCTGATTGTCCACATCTGTCGGGGCCCGTTCGGAGGCATTGCCCCGGGTCTGTCAGGATGGAGACATGGGTCAGCCGGCGGAACGCGAATCGGGGGAGCGCGCAGCAGCAGGAGCGGCGCGGTTCGAGCTCCCGCCGGGACAGCGACTGCAACGCGGCTGGCCGGTCACGCACTACGGGCCGGTCCCCCGGTTCCGGCCCGAACGCTGGGAGTTCCGGGTCTTCGGCGCCACCGCCGACGGTGAGAAGCACGGCTGGAGCCACGAGGAGTTCACGGCCCTGCCGTACGTCACCGTGGTGGCCGATCTGCACTGCGTCACGAAGTTCAGCATGGTCGGCGCCGAATGGGGCGGGGTCCCGGCCCGCACCATCCTGGACATCGCCCCGCCCGCGCCCGACGTCACCCATGTGATGGTGTGGGCGGAGTACGGGTTCAGCTCCAACCTCCGGCTGGCCGACTTCACCTCCGAGCGCACCCTGTTCGCCACCCACAAGGACGGCGAGCTGCTGACCGCCGAGCACGGCTTTCCGCTGCGCCTGATCGTCCCCCACCTGTACGCCTGGAAGGGCCCCAAGTGGGTCCGCGGCGTCGAGTACATGACCGCCGACCGCCGGGGCTTCTGGGAGGAGCGCGGCTACCACAACGTCGGCGACCCCTGGAAGGAGCAGCGCTACTCCTACCAGGAGGAGCCGGGGGACGGCCCCGAACTCTGACCTCCCGCCGCCGCCCGGGCCGTCCCGGCGTGTCAGGCGTCCCGGAGCTTCTTCAGCCGCTCCACGTCCGCCGCGTGCCCCTCCTTGCCGCCCGGGGTCTCGATGATCAGCGGTACGCCCTCGGTCGCGGGATGCGTCATCAGCGCCCGGAACGGCTCCTCGCCTATGTGGCCGGCGCCGATGTTCGCGTGCCGGTCCTTGTGCGCCCCGACCACGTCCATGGAGTCATTGGCGTGGATCAGCTTCAGCCGTCCCTCCCCGACCGTGTCCACCAGCAGGTCCAGCGTCTGGCGCATCCCGCTGGGCCCGGTCAGGTCGTGGCCCGCCGCGAAGACGTGGCAGGTGTCCAGGCAGACGCCCAGCTTCGGATGGGCGTCCAGCGCCTCGAAGTACGGTCCGAAGTCCCAGGTCCGCGAGCACAGCGAGGCCCCCTGGCCCGCCGTCGACTCCAGCAGCAGGAACGGGTCGTCGTCATGGGTGAGCTCGTCGAGCAGCGGCAGCATGCGCTCCCGCACCTGCCGCAGCGCCACCGGCCGCTCCCGCCCGCCGGTCGCGCTGCCGGTGTGCACCACCACGCCCAGCGCACCGATCTCCCGGCCGCGCCGCAGGGAGTGCCGCAGCGACTCGACGGACCGTTCGACGGTCGCCTCGGTGTGGGACCCGAAGTTGATCAGGTACGGGGCGTGCACGTACGCCGGGACCGACTCGGCGGCGCAGGCCGCGCGGAACGCCTCGTCCTGCTTCGGACTGCCGACCGGTGTGGCCCAGCCGCGCGGGTTGGCGACGAAGACCTGCACGGCCTCGGCGCGCAGGTCACGGGCGTAGGACAGGCCGACGGAGTGCAGGCCTCCGGCCACGGGGACGTGGCTGCCGACGGGGTTGCGGGCGGGGCCGGACAGGTGGTTCTTCACCCGTCAAGGGTGTCATGATCCCCCGGGTTCCCGGCCGGGCCCCCGGTCCGTCCTCCGTTCCGCCGTCCCGTCGGCCGTTCCGTCAGCGGATCTCGATGGTGATCGTCGAGCCCTTGGGCGCGGTGTCCCCGCCGTCCACGGACTGGCCCTTGACGGTGTCGCCGAACAGACCGAGCAGACCGCGGTCCTCGTCCACCCGGAACCCGGCCGCCTCCAGCTTCTCCTTGGCCTCGTCCACGCTGTCGCCGACCACGTCCGGGACCTCGATCATCTCCGGGCCCTTGGACAGCGTCAGCGTCACGGTGTCGCCCCCGGCGGCCTGACGGCCCGGCTGGGGGGTCTGCCGGGCCACCTGGCCGGCGTCGTGCTCGGAGTGGACCCGTTCGGCGGCGATCTCCACCTCGAGGCCGGCCTCCTCCAGCTCGGCGCGGGCGTCCCGGAGGTCGTCACCGGTCACGTCGGGAACGTCCACCGGGCGGCCCTTGCTCACGGTGAGCGCCACCGCCGAGTCCGCGCGGACCTTGGTGCCCTTCCCCGGCTCGGTGGAGATCACGAAGCCCCTGGGCACGTCCTCGCTGAACGCCCGGGTGACCATGCCCGGCTCCAGGCCCTCGTCCTTCAGCACGGAGCGCGCCTTGTCCAGCCGGTAGCCGTCCACGTCGGGCACCCGCACGGTCTGCGGGCCCTTGGAGATGGTGAGCGACACCGGGTCGTTGCCGCGGATGCGGGCGCCGGCCGCCGGGTCCGTGCTGATCACCGTGCCCCGCTTCACGGTGTCGCTGTACGCCTCCTCGACCCGGCCGACGTCCAGCCCGGCGTCCGCCAGCCGGTCCCGGGCCTCCTGCTCGGTCTTCGACAGCAGCGGCGGCACCTTGGTGAACTGGCCGGAGTTGATGTACCACACGCCCGTGCCCACCCCGAGGACCAGCAGCACGGCCACGACGATCGCCATCGGACCGCGCCGCAGCGCCGCGCGGCGCCGGGGCGGCAGCGGCGGCGGGGACCGGAACCGGCTGGTGCGGTGGAGGGAGTCCGCGCCGTCGGTGCCGGCCGGGACGTCCTCCCCGTCCTCGTCGACCGGCAGCGGGCGGGGCATCGTCAGCGCGCGCGGGATGACGCTCGTACGGTCCTCGGCGTTGTCGTGCTCCGCCGTCAGCGCCTGCGGCGGCACCGCGTCCAGCTGCTCCTCACCGAGCCTGCCGCGTGCCTCGCGGACCTGCGCGAGCAGTGCCACCGCGTCGTGCGGGCGGACGTCCGGGGTGCGCGCGGTCGCCGACGCGACCAGCTCGTCCAGCTCGTACGCCATCCGGGGCACGGCGGCCGACGGCGGCGGCACGTCCTCGTGCAGATGCTTGTAGAGCACGGTCGCGGGGGAGTCGCCGTCGTGCGGCTTCTCGCCGGTCAGCATCTCGTACAGCAGGATGCCGCAGGCGTAGACGTCCACGCGGGGGTCGGCGGTGCCGCTCTCGATCTGCTCCGGCGCGAGGTAGGCGACCGTGCCCAGCACGGTCCCGGTGGTGTTCGTCACCGTGTCCACGGCCCGGACCAGCCCGAAGTCGGCGACCTTGACCCGGCCGTCGTCCCCGATCAGCACGTTCTCGGGCTTCATGTCCCGGTGCACGAACCCGGCCCGGTGCGCGGCACCGAGCGCGGCCAGCACCGGCTCCAGGATGTCCAGCGAGGCCCGCGGCTGCAGCGCGCCGCGCTCGCGCAGCACGTCCCGCAGGGTGCAGCCGGCGATGTACTCCATCGCCAGGTAGACGTACGCCCCGTCGGTGCCCTGGTCGAAGACCTGCACCACGTTCGGGTGGGCCAGCCGGGCCACCGACTTCGCCTCGCGGATGAACCGCTCGACGAACGAGCCGTCGGCCGCGAGGGAGGGGTGCATCACCTTGAGCGCGAGGACGCGGTCGAGACGGGTGTCCACGGCCCGGTAGACCGTGGCCATCCCGCCGACCGCGATCCGCGCCTCGACGCGATACCGGCCGTCGAGCATTTGCCCGACCAGAGGGTCCTGAAGGGTCGTGTCCACGCAGGCGAGTTTACGAGCCGCCGCCGACAGCCCCGACCGCTTCGGCCCCGTTCGGAGCGCGACTGCAGCCGACCTGTGACGCAACGCACGCCCCCGACCACCACACACCCACCACCCGCCGGCCCCCTGGCCGGCACCGCACGCCCCCACCCCGGCCTCACCGTCCGCCGGTCACCCTGGACCCCACCACCGCCGAGGGGCCGGGGCCCAGCCGTTCCAGGCCGGTCAGAACGCGGGCCGCTCCGGGTCCAGCACGGCCAGGCCCTCCGCGGGGGACGACGCCTCGGCGAAATGCCTCCGCGGGATCCGCCCCGCCAGCCGGGCCAGCCGCCCCGCCTCCACCGCGTGACGCATGGCGCCGGCCATCATCACCGGCTCCTGCGCCCGCGTCACCGCCGACGCCAGCATCACCCCGGCACACCCCAGCTCCATCGCCAGCGCCGCGTCCGACGCCGTGCCCGCCCCCGCGTCCAGGATCACCGGCACGCGCGCGTGCTCCACGATCAGCTGGAAGTTGTGCGGGTTCCGGATCCCGAGCCCGGACCCGATCGGCGACCCCAGCGGCATGATCGCCGCACAGCCGACGTCCTCCAGCTTCCGCGCCAGCACCGGATCGTCGTTCGTGTACGGCAGCACCGTGAACCCGTCGTCGACCAGCGTCTCCGCCGCCTCCAGCAGCTCGACCGGGTCCGGCAGCAGCGTGCGCTCGTCGGCGATGACCTCCAGCTTGACCATCTCGGTGCCGAGCGCCTCCCGCGCGAGACGCGCGGTGAGCACGGCCTCCCCGGCGGTGAAGCAGCCCGCCGTGTTCGGCAGCACCCGGATCCCGAGCTTCTCCAGCACCGACAGGACGGACCCGTGCACCGACGGGTCCACCCGCCGCATCGCCACGGTCGTCAGCTCCGTCCCGGACGCCACCAGCGCCCGCTCCAGCACGTCCAGGCTCGGCGCCCCGCCGGTGCCCATGATCAGGCGGGACGTGAAGGACGTACCGCCGAGGACGAACGGATCGTCGGCCATGATCAGCCTCCTTGGACAGCGGTGAGGACTTCCACGCGGTCACCCTCCGAGAGGGCGGTGGCGGGCCACTGCGCGCGCGGGACGACGGTTTCGTTCAGGGCGGCGGCCACTCCCGAGGGCGCCGCGGTGAGCGACCGCACGACGACGTCGAGAACCGTGCCGGGCTCGACCTCCCGGAGCTCCCCGTTGACCGAGATGTTCATGCGGGCTGCTCCGTCAGTGCGGCGGCGGCGAAGCGCCGGGGGGTGAAGGGGCGGGCCTCCTCCGGAAGCTCCCCGGTGGTCAGGACGTGCGCCAGGGCGTCGCCGGTGACCGGCGTGAGCAGGACGCCGTTGCGGTAGTGGCCGGTGGCCAGCACCAGCCCCTCCAGCGCGGTCGGGCCGAGCAGCGGCGCGTTGTCGGGGGAGCCGGGGCGCAGCCCGGCCCGGGTCTCGGTGAGCGGCAGCTCGGTGATCCCGGGGACCAGCTCGTGGGCGTCGCGCAGCAGCTCGTACACCCCGCCCGCGGTGACGGTCGTGTCCCAGCCCATCTCCTCGCTGGTCGCCCCGACGACGAGCTCACCGCTCTCGCGCGGCACCAGGTAGACATGGCTGCCGCGCACCACGGCCCGCACGGTCCGGCTCAGGAACGGCGTCGAGTGCGCCGGGTGCCCCGGCATCGTCAGCCGCACCACCTGCCCCTTCACGGGACGCACGGGCGGCAGCACGTCCCCGGGCACCCCCGCGAGCCGCCCGCTGAGGCTGCCCGCGGCGAGCACCACCTGCCCGGCGCCCAGCTCGGTGCCGTCGGCGGTGACGACGCCCGTCGCCCGGTCCCGTACGACGGTGAGCCGCTCGGCCCACGCGCGGTGCACGACCACACCGGCCCGCTCGCACGCGGTCACCAGCGCCGCCGCCAGCCGTCGCGGATCGATCTGGTGGTCGCCGTCGACCCGCAGGCCGCCGCGCACACCCGGCGCGAGCATCGGCTCCAGGCGCCGGCACTCCCGCCCGGTCAGCCACTGCGAGTCCAGCCCCGACTGCTGCTGCAGCGCGTGCAGTTCCCGCAGATGGGCGCGGTCGTCGGCGTCCAGCGCCACCGCGAGGGTGCCGCACCGGCGGTAGCCGAGGTCGTGCCCGGTGAGCTCGGTCAGCTCGGCCGCGAAGTCCGGGTAGCGGCGCGCGGAGGCGAGGTTCAGACCGAGCAGGGTCTGCTCGCCGTAGTGCAGTTCCGTGACGGCGGCCAGCATCCCGGCGGCCACCTGGGCGGCGCCGCCGCCCGGCTCGGGGTCCACCAGGGCCGTGGCGAGACCGCGCTGCGCGGCCCGCCAGGCCGTGACCAGACCGATGATTCCGCCCCCGACGACGAGGACGTCTGAGGTGCGCGTGGGCGACATGGGCGTCCAGCCCCTCCCTTCGCCGGCATGACCCGGATCAGGTTCGTACGGTCGGAGGCCGCCAGCCTCCCTCTCAGCCCGGTGCGTCCGGGCTCCCGCGAGTGCTTTACGCCGGCCACCCTAGCCCGCGGGGCGGCACACCCGTAAGGGAGCCCCCGGGGAGGCACGCGCCCGCAGGGGAGCCGCGGCCGGGCAGGGGGACGGGCGTCGGGGAGCATCCCACGACGGACCGGGACCGGCTGACATCTTGTCAGGTGTCTATGGTGTTCGGGTGAGCGAGCAGACGCAGGAACCGGGACCGTCCGAGCCGCGGCGGGTGGTGGTGGCGGGTGCGGGCATGGCCGGCGTGCAGACCGCGGTCGCCCTGCGGGAGCAGGGCTTCACCGGCACCGTCACCCTGATCGGCGCGGAGCCCCACCAGCCCTACGACCGGCCCCCCTTGTCCAAGGCGGTGCTGCTCGGCACGGCCGAGAGCTCTGCCTTCGACGTCGACTTCGAGTCGCTCGGCGTCGAACTGCGGCTCGGCTGCGAGGTGCTCGGCCTGCGCTCCCGGGACCACGAACTGGACACGGAGGCCGGGCCCGTCCCCTACGACGTCCTGGTGGTCGCCACCGGCGCGGAACCGGTCCGGCTGCCGGGCGCGGAGGGCGTCGCCGGTGTGCACCTGCTGCGCACCCTGGACGACGCCGAACGGCTGCGGCCGGTGCTCGCGCGGCAGCACGACGTCGTGGTGGTCGGCGCCGGCTGGATCGGCGCGGAGTTCGCCACGGCGGCGCGCGAGGCGGGCTGCGCGGTCACCGTCGTGGAGGCCGCCGAACGGCCGCTCGCCGAGACGCTGCCCGCCGAGGTGGCCGCCCCGATGACCGCCTGGTACGCCGACGCCGGCGTCGACCTGCGCACGCACGCGCGCGTGGAGCGCGTCGAGCCCGGTGCCGTGGTCCTCGACGACGGGACGCGGCTGTCCGCGGGAGCCGTGGTCGTCGGCATCGGGGCCCGGCCCGCCACGGCCTGGCTGGCCGGCTCCGGGGTCACGCTCGGGGCGCACGGCGAGGTCGTCGCCGACCGCCACCTGATGACCTCCGTGCCGGACGTCTACGCGGTCGGCGACTGCGCGTCCTTCCCCTCGGGGCGGTACGGCGAACGCCTGCTGGTCCACCACTGGGACAACGCCCTCCAGGGACCGCGCGCGGTCGCGGTGAACATCCTCGGCGCGGCCACCGGCCGGACGCCGGCCGTGTACGACCCGGTGCCGTACTTCTGGTCCGAGCAGTTCGGGCGTTTCGTCCAGTACGCGGGACACCACGTGGACGCCGACCGGACCGTGTGGCGCGGGGACCCCGCAGGACCGGCGTGGACCGTGTGCTGGCTGAGGGAGTCGCGCCTGGTCGCGCTGCTGGCGGTGGGGCGGCCCCGGGACCTGGCCCAGGGGCGCCGGCTGATCGAGGCGGGGGCGGCGATGGACCCGGAGCTGCTGGCGGACCCGGCGCGGCCGCTGAAGTCGGCGGCCGCGTGACGGCGCGGCCGGGCGGCTGCGGGGTCCGGCGGGACACCGTCCGGCGGGTCGCGGGGACCCCGCGGGGCGTCCCCGGTCCGGCGTGCCCGGCGGACGCGTCCGCCCAGGTGGGTGGGGCTGGCTTCCGACTGTCAGTGGCAGATGGCAGGCTTGTTCCGTGACCGAGATTGACGCAAAGATCGATGCTCTCGTCCCCGCCTGGCTCACTCTCCCCGACATCGCCGAAAAGCTCGGTGTCGAGGTGACGCGCGTCCGGCAGCTGGTCAAGGAGGGCCAGCTCATCGCCGTGCGCCGGGGTGAGAACCGCGCGCTGCACGTCCCCGCCGCCTTCATCGACGGGGACAAGGTCGTCAAGGGCCTGACCGGCACCCTGACGCTCCTGCGGGACGACGGCTTCACGGTCGAAGAGATGCTGGAGTGGCTGTTCACTCCCGACCCCACGCTGCCGGGCACGCCCGTGCAGGCGCTGAGCGAGAACCGCGGCACGGAGGTGAAGCGCCGCGCCCAGGCGCTCGCGGTCTGATCCCCACCTGACCGTCCGGGGCGCGACCCGGACAACCGCCCGGCGCCCGTGGACCGTGACGCCGGGCTCGGACCACACCGACCGCCCGCCCCCGGGGCCGCGGCCCACCCGGCCGCGACCGGGGCGCGGGCGTGTCCTCCGTGCGGGCCCCGGCCGCCGCACACCGGGCGCTGCCGGGACACGGGGCGCCTCGCGGTCTCCCGCAGCACCGGCATAGGGTCCCCCCTGCGGCGCGTACGCCACGGCCCGGGCCGGCCGGGGCGGCTCGTCGAAGACCCGTCCGGGCCGCCGGGCCCGGCCGCCACGACGCCACCGACAGCTGGGGGACACCCGCATGCCCGACACCGCAGCCACCACCGCCCGGGCCCGGCTCGCCGACGCCCGGGTCTACCTCTGCACCGACGCCCGCAAGCGGCAGGGGGACCTCCCCGAGTTCCTGGACGCCGTCCTGGCCGGCGGGGTCGACATCGTGCAGCTGCGGGACAAGGGCATGGAGGCCGCCGAGGAACTGGAGCACCTGGAGGTCCTCGCCGAGGCCTGCGCCCGGCACGGCAAGCTGCTCGCGGTCAACGACCGCGCGGACGTCGCCCACGCCGCCGGCGCCGACGTCCTCCACCTGGGCCAGGGCGACCTGCCCGTCCCCGCGGCCCGCGCCGTCCTCGGCGACGACATCCTGATCGGCCGCTCCACGCACGCCGAGTCCGAGGCCGAAGCGGCCGCCGTCCAGCCCGGCGTGGACTACTTCTGCACCGGCCCCTGCTGGCCCACTCCCACCAAGCCCGGCCGCCACGCCCCCGGCCTCGGCCTGGTCCGCCACACCGCCGCCCTCGGCACCGAGCGCCCCTGGTTCGCCATCGGCGGCATCGACCTCGGCAACCTCGACGAGGTCCTGGAGGCCGGCGCCCGCCGGATCGTCGTCGTACGGGCCCTCACCGAGGCCGACGACCCGGGTGCGGCGGCGGCCGAGTTCGCCCGGCGGCTGCGGGGGGCCGCTCCGGACGCCGGATGACCCCGCGCGTCCCGGGTTTGTCCAAGGCGTGGACAACAAATCGGCAAATCGGACGAATCTCTCGCTTTCGGTTGGGGGACCGTCGCACCCTGGCTAACCTGCCGGTATGGCCCTCGGAACCGCATCCACCAGGACGGACCGCGCACGCACCGTGCGCGAGATCCTGGCAGCCGGAAAGACGACGTACTCCTTCGAGTTCTCGGCGCCGAAGACGCCCAAGGGCGAGCGGAACCTGTGGAGCGCGCTGCGCAGGGTCGAGGCGGTGGCCCCCGACTTCGTCTCCGTGACCTACGGGGCCGGAGGGTCCACACGCGCCGGCACGGTCAAGGAGACCGAGCAGATCGTCGCCGACACCACCCTCACCCCGGTCGCCCACCTCACCGCCGTCAACCACTCCGTCGCCGAACTGCGCAACATCATCGGCCAGTACGCCGACGCCGGGATCCGCAACATGCTCGCCGTGCGCGGCGACCCGCCCGGCGACCCGATGGGCGACTGGGTGCCGCACCCGCGGGGCCTGACCTACGCCGCCGAACTCGTCAGGCTCATCAAGGAGTCGGGCGACTTCTGCGTCGGCGTCGCCGCCTTCCCGGAGATGCACCCGCGTTCGGTGGACTGGGACACGGACGTCGCGCACTTCGTCGACAAGTGCCGGGCCGGCGCCGACTACGCGATCACCCAGATGTTCTTCCAGCCCGAGTCCTATCTGCGCCTGCGCGACCGGGTCGACGCGGCCGGCTGCGAAACTCCGGTGATCCCCGAGGTGATGCCGGTGACCAGCGTGAAGATGCTGGAACGGTTGCCAAAGCTCAGTAACGCCTCGTTCCCGGACGCCCTGAAAGAGCGGATCCTCACAGCGAAGGACGATCCGGCGGCGGTACGCTCCATTGGCATCGAGTTCGCCACGGAGTTCTGCGCTCGGCTGCTGGCCGAGGGAGTGCCCGGACTGCACTTCATCACGCTCAACAACTCCACGGCGACGCTGGAAATCTACGAGAACCTGGGCCTGCACCACCCAGCGCAGGCCTAGACCGGTCGCACCGGCGTACGAGACGCTGCGTAGCGGCCACTGGGAGAGGGGCGTACATGGGCTGGACGGTCCTCTACATCGCGTTCGGCATCGTCGCGCTGTGGCTGCTCGGCGAGGTGCTGCTGCAGTACAAGGCGCGGCTGCGCTGGCGGCTGCTCGCCTTCGTCGGGTTCCTCGGTGTCGTGGTCGGTGTGCTGATCCCGTCCGTCGTCGTCATCGGGCTGGGCGCCGCCGCCTTCGCGGTCGGCCAGACCTACGTCACGCTGTCCTTCCGCCGCGGCTTCGAGGCCGGCTGGGCGGTCAACGCCCCGGTGCTGGCCGCCGCCAAGGGCCGCCGCGGTGACCGCGGGCGCCGGGAACCGACCCTGGAGGTCTCCGGCCTGGAGGCGTCCGGCGGCGGTTACGGCGACGAAAGCGCCGACCACCGCGGTGACCGGGCCGGCCTCGGCACGGACGACGACGACTACGACCGCGACGACGTGTTCACCCCCGCGCGCCCCGACCGGCCGACGGCCGCCGAGACCACCGCCGTCTACGAGCCGCAGCCCATGCCCGACGACACCGGCTCCTACGGCGTCTACGGCGACACCGGGTACTCCGCCCCGTCCCCGGACCCGTACGCGGCGGCCGCCCAGGGCACCGACCAGGGCTACGCCTACGACTACTCCGGCTACGGCCAGCAGCAGGCCTACGACACCACCGGCCAGCAGCAGTACGCCGCCTACTCCGACCCGTACATCGGCACCCAGACCCACGACGGAGCCGCGTACGACACCGGCTACGCCGTCCCGCAGCAGTACGGCCAGGCCTATGGCCAGGACCAGTACGCCGGCACCTACGGCGGCGAGACCCCGCCCGGCGGCCTGTGGGTCCCGCAGCAGCGCAGCACCGACGACCCGTACGGCGGTGAACTCCCCCCGGAGCAGCCGTACCCGTACCAGGGCAACGAGCAGACGCCCGGGAACGGGAACAACGGGTACGACGAGCAGTACCGCTTCTGACGCCCGGCCGGGAGGTCACCGGGACCCCTGGAACCCCGGCCCCTCCACGATCAGCCCGGCGACCAGCGCGCCCGACATGCCGGCGTGCGGGAGACCGCCTCCGGGGTGGGACCAGCCGCCGACGCGGTACAGCCCCGGGAGCGGGGTGGTGTTGGCCGGACGGAGGAAGCGGCCCCGGCCGGCGGCGAGAGCGGGAGCGGGTATCCCTCCCCGCGCGGCACCCGTCTCCTCCCCGGAGTCGTCGGGCGTGCGCACCTCCCGCCACAGGACGCGCTCCCGCAGACCGGGGACAGCGGCTTCGGCGGCCTCGACGAGCAGATCCGCGAACCGTTCGCCGGTCCCGCCCTCGCCCCACGGTGCGCCGTGCGGCACGGTGGCGGACAGGACCACGGACTCGTGCTCCGCGTCGGGCCTGAGGGCGGGGTCGTCCGGCCGCAGCACCGTCACCGTGGGCCGTACCGGGGCGCCGGCGCGGCCGGTGAGGAAGTCCAGCTCGGCCGTGCGGTCGGGGGCGTGCACGACCGTGCGGTGCGCCGCACCGGGCTCGCGCGGCCCGCGCAGCGCCAGCAGCACCGTGAACCGCCCGGGCCGCCGGCGCTCCGTGCGGTCGGGGCGCACGTCGTCGTCGCCGTACAGCGGGTGCCCGGTCATGAGCTCCAGCCGGCTCGGGTCCACCCCCGCGACCACGTGGTCCGCCTCGCACACCGTGCCGTCGAGGAGTTCCACCCCCGCCGCCCGGCCGTCCTTCTCCAGGACCCGGGCGACCCCGGCGCCGAAACGGAACTCGACCCGGCGGGCCACGCACCGCTCGTACACCGCGCGCGCCAGTTCCCGCAGGCCGCCGCCGCGCACGTACCACATGCCGAAGGCGTGCTCCATGTACGGCAGCACGGCCGCGCTCGCCGGGGTGTCGCGCGGGTCCAGGCCGTACGCGAGCGCGTGGCTCTCCAGGAGGGCGGCCAGCCGGGGGTCCCGCAGCTCCCAGGCGCCGACCTCGGCGAGTGTGCCGGCCCGGCGGGTGCGCAGCAGCCGCTTGTGGGGGACCGCCGGGTAGGGCTCGCGCTCGGCCAGCACCCGCCAGTTCGGCCACAGCGGCTCCTCCAGCAGCGGCCTGCGCGACCGGTCCCAGGCCTCGCGGGCCCGCACCAGGAAGTCGCCCCACCGGCGGCCGGCACCCGGCCCGAGCGCCTCCTCCAGGGCCGCGACGACACCCGCGCGCGAGGCGTTCGGCAGCGACACCCGGGTGCCGTCCGCGAACACGTGCCGCGACGACGGGTCGACCTGGACCAGGTCGACGCACTCCTCCAGCGGCTCCCGGCCGGTCTTGACGAAGAGGTCGCGGTACACCGCGGGCAGGGGGAGCAGGCCGGGGCCGGTGTCGAAGGAGAACCCGTCCCGCTCCACACGGCGCAGGGCGCCGCCGTACGTCTCCGTCCGCTCGTACACCGCCACCCGGTGGCCCGCGACGGCCAGCCGGGCAGCGGCCGCCATCGCGCCCATCCCGGCGCCGATCACCGCAATCCGTGCCATGCCAGGGACTTTATCCGCCGCCACTGACGGACCGGCGCCCGAGTACCGGCGCCCCCGCGCGGGTGACCAGCCGCCGGCGCGGCGTCGTGGGGGCGCGTGCGCAGGCGTGAGTACCCGTACCTAGTCGCCGAGATGAGTACGCGCGCGGATGGGGCCCGGCCTGCGGGGACGGGAGAGTGGAGACCACGGAGAGGGGCGCGGCTCCGGAACCGGCGGCACGGGGCGCCGGAACGGAGCGGCCCGCGATCCGCTCCTTCCGTCGGCGCCGCCGGCGGGAGCGAGGCACGGGGGAACCCGGGGGGACGACCGCGAACGGGGGTCCTGCGGGGGATGCACGGGGGAACGCACGGGGGAGCACGGAAGGCGCCGGTCCGACGGTGGCCCGCGGGGGACGCGGCCACCGGGGGCCGGCGCCTTCACGTGCGCCGGGCCCGCCGTCACCGGGCCTCAGCGGCGGCCGCTGACCCGTCCCTGCAGCAGCCGGGACAGGGCCGCGTGCACGTCGTCCAGGGAGCGCTCGGGCTGGAAGGACTTCCAGTCCAGCGCGGCCACCAGCACCATGCCGACCAGCGCCGCCGCCGTCAGCGGGACGTCGATCTCCTCGCTGAACTCGCCGTCGGCCACACCCTCGCGCAGCACGCCCTCGACCACCGCCACGGCCTGCTGCCGCACCACCATCAGCGTGGACTGCCAGGCCCGGTTGGTGCGCCACAGCTCGGCCACGTACAGCTGGGTGAAGGCCGGGTAGCGGTCGATGAAGACCAGGCCCGCGCGGATCATCGCGTCCAGGGCGTCGACCTTGCCGCCGCCCTCCCCGGCCGTCTTCTCGGCCGCCTCCCGCAGGGAGGCGGTCAGGAGGCCGACGCCGTGCCGCAGCAACTCCTCGAAGAGGACCGACTTGCTCGCGAAGTTGTAGTAGACCGTGCCCTTCGCGACCCCTGCCCGCTCGGCGATCTCGTCCACGGTGGTGGCGGAGAAGCCCTGCTCGGCGATGAGGGTGACGGCCGCCTCGTAGAGCTTCTGCCGGGTGGCCTCGCGGCGGGCGCTGCCGCCCGACGTGGTGCTGCTGCGTTCCATGACCCCGATTGTCACAGGAACGCCGGTCCGCCCGTTCACAGGCTCAGTTCCGGGTGCAGCCGGTCCAGGGTCCACACCTGCCGGCGGCGGGCCGACAGCGCGGTCAGCGCGAGGGCACCCGCGGTGAAGGCCGTCAACACGGCGCACGCCTGCCACACCGGTCCGAGACCGCCGCCCGTGACGAGCCGCCGGAGCGCCTCGACCACGTGGCTCATCGGCAGGAACGGGTGCAGCGCGTTGAAGAAGCCGGGACTGGTCTGCACGGGGTACGTGCCGCCCGCCGACGTCAGCTGGAGCATCAGCAGCGCGAGGACGAGGATCCGGCCGGCCGCCCCGAAGCGCGCGTTCAGCCACTGCACGATCGCGGCGAAGCACGCCGTCACCAGGAACAGGAAGCCCACCGTCCCCGCCGCGCGGGCCATCTGCAGCCCGATCGCCCAGTGCAGCACCGCCATCAGGGCCACCGTCTGCAGGATTCCGATCGCCACCACCGGCAGCCAGCCCGCCAGCGCGATCCGCCAGGCCGAGGCGCCGGCGGCGAGGGCGCGCCGGTTCATCGGCGCGATGAGCATGTACGCCACCATCGCGCCCACCCACAGCGACAGCGGGATGAAGTACGGGGCGAAGCCGGTGCCGTAGTTGGGCGCCTTGTGCAGGTCGTGGGTGACGAGCCGGACCGGGTCGGCCATCATCTCGGTGCGCCGGTCGCGGTCCTGCTTGTCGTAGTCGGGGATCCGCTCGGCGCCGTCGTGCAGGCCGCCGGCGAGCTTGGTGGAGCCGTCGACGAGCTTGTAGATGCCGCCGTTGAGGTCCTCCGCGCCGGTCCTGATCCCGCCGATGCCCTTGTCCAGGTCGACGGCGCCGGTCTTGGCCGTGCCGAGCTCCTTGTGGAGCTTCTTCATCCCGTCGGCGACCTTGCCGGCCCCGTCGTTCAGCTTGTTGATCCGGGTGACGGCGTCGTCGAGGTCCTCGGAGAGGTGCGGCGCGCGGTCGGCGAGCGTGCGGGCCCGCTTCTCCAGGGTGGAGAGGTGCCCGTCGAGCTCCTTCAGGTCGGTCCTGCGGTCGGCGACCAGGGTGTCGGCGTCACCGGCCGCGGTCGCCGCCTTCGCCGCCGCGTCCCTCGCCTTCTCCAGGTCGGCGCAGGCGGCGTCGGGCAGGACGGGTTCCTCGCAGCGGGTCCGGTGGACCTCGTCCATGGTGTCGGACGCCGCGCGGGCGTCCTTCGCCGCGGCCGGAGCGCGTTCCACCAGGTCGTCGAGGCCGTCGCGGAGCTCACCGGCCGAGTCGGCGACGAAGCGGGCCGTCTCGCCGATGCTCTTGTCGTTGTCCCGCAGGAAGGGGCCCACGCGCGCGTCCAGCGCGTTCACCTGGTCGGCGAGGGTCTTCGTCCCGTCCGCGACCTTCCTGGACCCGTCCTCGAGGCCGCCCGCGCCCTTGTGGAGCTTCTTCAGGCCGCCGGCCAGCTTGCCGCTGCCGGTCTCGGCGTCCTTCAGGTGGTCGGCGAGGTCCTTGGAGCCCCTCTCCGCCTTCCCGATGCCGCCCTTGAGCTTGTCGGCCCCCTTCGCCGCCTCCACGGTCTCGCCGTGGATGTCCGAGAACGAGACGAAGATCCGGTCCAGGAAGGAGCGCGAGGTCTTCGTGGACGCGGCCCGGCGCACCTCGCCGAAGACCGTCCGGGAGATCTGTCCGACGAGGTAGTTGTTGGCGTCGTTCGTCCGCACCTCCAGGGCGCCGGCCTCGGGGGAGTCGCCCGAGCCGGAGGCGATGCGGCGGCTGAAGTCGGCGGGCATGGTCAGCGACAGGTAGTAGGTGCCGTCCTCGACGCCCCGCCGGGCCTCGGCCGCGCTCACCTCCCGCCAGTCGAAGGTGTCGCTGTCGCGCAGCCCCTCGGCGATGTCGTCGCCCGCGGCGATCCGCTTCCCGTCGGCGGTCGCCCCCTTGTCGTCGTTCACGAGCGCCACGGGGACCCGGTCGAGGCGGCTGTAGGGGTCCCAGAACGACCACAGGTACAGGGCGCCGTACAGCAGGGGCAGCACCAGCAGGGCGACCAGGGCCGCGCGCGGCAGCTTGCCGCGGCCGAAGCGCCGCAGCTCAAGCGCGGCCAGTCCCGGCGAGCGCATCGGCCGCCTCCTTCCCCTCGTCGTCCCCGGTGATTCCTGTGCCGACGGCCACCGCGTCCCGGGGGGCCCCGCTGCACACCGCCACCACCGTCGTGCCGGTGTCGGCGATCGACCTCAGCCGGGCCCAGACCTCGTCCCGTTCGGCGGACGAGAGCTTCAGGTCGGCGTCGTCCACCCCGAGCAGCCGGGGGCGCCCGAGCAGGGCCAGCGCGAGCGACAGCCACAGCGCCTCCACCCGCTCCAGATCCCGTACGGCGGTCCGCGCGCCCTTGGGCAGCGCCGCGAGGTCCAGTCCGGCGGCGGCCAGCGCGGTGTCGACGTGCCGCTCCCGCTCGCTCGCGCGCTCCCTGCGCGGACGCAGCAGCCCGCGCAGGGAGCCGCCGAAGCGGTGCTGCAGCAGCGCCCGTTCGCGCAGGTGCTCGCCGACGGTCAGGGCCGGGTCGAGATCGGTCACGCCGGTGACGTGCGCGAGCGCGCTGATCCGGCGCACGGCGGCCATGCGCCTGGGCAGTTCGAGCCCGCCCACGGAGGCCAGGCCCTCCGTGGGCCTCATCCGCCCGGTGAGCGCGAGCAGCAGGCAGGTGCGGCCCGACCCGGACGGCCCCTCGACGGCGATCAGCGAGCCGGGCTCCGCGTCGATGTCGACCCCGCGGAACGCCCAGCCCCGCGGCCCTTCGAGCCCGAAGCCGCGGGCCGAGACGGCGAGTCCGGGCGGATCGTGCGCCACGCCCCCCATGCGTCCCCCAATTTCCTTCCCGAGCCCCTGCGGGACTTTTTGAACTGACTGGTCAGTGCAAAAACTAGCCCGAACGCTCGCTCGAGGCAAAGCCCCAGGTCAGAACGGATTGTCAGTGCCATACCGCACGATGAGCACATACGGCACCTCGTAACCGTGCGTGCCGTCACGAAGACGACAGGAGGTTCGTCATGGCCAACTCGTCCGCAGCCGCCGCCCGTCGGCGCCGCGCAACCGGCCCTGCCCCCTCACTGAACGGCCCGGCGAGCGACGTCCACCCCGTGCTGCGCCGCGCCGCGGCCCCGCCCGCCGCCCTCGACCTGCTCGCCCAGGCCCGTGCCGGACTCGACGAGGCCACCGTCCTCGACACACCCAACGAGCGCTACGCGACGGCCCACCTCGCCGCCCTGCGCACCGCCGCCGCCGTGCTCGCCGCGCGCGGCCGGCCCGAGACCTCGCCCCGGGCCCGGGCCAGGATCAGGAGCGCCTGGGAAGTGCTCCCCGAGATCGCGCCCGAGCTCACCGAGTGGAGCGCGCTGTTCGCCTCCGGGGCCCCTCGCCGCGCCCGGGCCGAGGCGGGCATCCGGGGCGCGGCGAGCGGACGGGACGCCGACGACCTGATACGGGACGTGTCCATGTTCCTGCGCCTGGTGGAGCGCATGCTCGTCCTCCAGCCGGTTCTCCCGCAGCCGCGCGGGGACGCGGACCGGCCGGAGGGCCGCGACCCGGACGGGGGCGCGGACGCCGGCCCGGTCCGGGACATCCCGGACGCGGGCTGACCGCCCGGCCGCGGCGGAGCCCCCGCGACGGCGCGGGCAGGTGACCGGGCACCGCACCGCAGGCAATAGGGTGGAGGGAGCCTGAACCCTTCCCCGGCCCGGAGTTCCGGGCCGGGGAGGGAGCCCGATCGCTCCGCCGAGAATGAGGCGGTGCCGCGCCGAGGAGTCAACTGCCGTGTCGGACCCGATGCGCCCGCCCGTCTCCCACCACCACCCGCACACGACGTCGCTGCGCTCCGACCCCTCCCGCCCCCGCGCCGCTCTCCGTACCGCCGTGGTCTGGGAGGTCCTCCAGGACGCCCTGGAGCGCCGGTCCAAGGCGACGGGACGGCAGGCGCTGGACGTCCTCGACACCGGCGGCGGCAGCGGCAACTTCGCGGTGCCCCTGGCCCTCCTCGGCCACCGGGTCACCGTCGTCGACCCCAGCCCCAACGCGCTGTTCGCCCTGGAGCGCCGCGCGGCCGAGGCCGGCGCCGCCGACCGGGTCCGGGGAGTCCAGGGCGATGTGCACGGCCTCTTCGACGTGGCCGAGCGCGGCGGCTACGACGTCGTGCTGTGCCACGGCGTCCTGGAGTACGTGGACGACCCGGCCGAGGGCGTCCGCAACGCGGTGGCCGCCCTGCGCCCCGAAGGTGTCCTCAGCCTGCTGGCCGCCGGTCTCGGCGGCGCCGTGCTCGCCCGCGCCCTCGCCGGTCACTTCAAGGAGGCCAGGCAGGCGCTCGACGACCCGAACGGCCGATGGGGCACGGGTGACCCCGTGCCGCGCCGCTTCACCGCCGACCAGCTCACCGGACTCGTCGAGGGCGCGGGACTCGGGGTCGGCGCCGTGCACGGCGTGCGGGTCTTCGCCGACCTCGTTCCCGGCGTGCTCGTGGACACCGAGCCCGGAGCCCTGGACGCACTGCTGAAGCTGGAGGCCGCGGCGGCCGAACTCGCCGCCTTCCACTCCGTGGCCACGCAGCTTCATGTGCTCGGTGAGGCACCGGGGCCCTCTGAGGCGTCCGGGGCCTGAGCGGTCACGGGTGACGCGCCGCTGATCAGCGGCGCGTCCGGCGCCCGGGCCGCACATGGAGTGCGCCACAGGCCCCCCGAATGGCGGCTTGGCGCCGTATGATCGAGGGAGACCGATCGGCATGACGGGTCGGCCGCCGGGGAAAGAGATGCCTCAGCGGGCCGGGACGTCCATGGCGGGTTCCGGTTGGCCAATTGGCGCAGAGGGGCGGGTTTCACGGGGGCGATTCCCTGCCTATCCTGAAGAGACCCCCCGGGTCGCCCCGGCGACTGCACGATGAGGAGGACTCCGTGCCGCTCTCGGAGCACGAGCAGCGCATGCTCGAGCAAATGGAGCGAGCGCTGTACGCCGAAGATCCCAAGTTCGCGTCGGCGCTTGAGGGAAGCGGGCTGCGTACGTACACCCGGCGGCGGGTCTACCAGGCGGTCGCGGGCTTCCTCGTGGGTATTGCGCTCCTCATGGCCGGTATGGTCGCCCAGCAGGTCTGGCTCAGCGTCGTGGGATTCCTCGTGATGCTGGGATGCGCGGTCCTCGCGGTGACCGGCTGGCGCAAGGCGCCCAAACCGGGCGAGCAGGCCGTCGCCGGTGCCCCAGGTGCCCCCCGGGCCGGCCGTCAGGGCAGACAGCGGCGCTCCATGATGGACCGCATAGAGGAGCGCTGGCAGCGCCGCCGCGACGAACAGGGCGGCCACTAGCAGCTCTCCGCGCCGCTCCGCAGGAGACAGCTGAAGACATGGCTCAGGGGGTGACCACCGGCGTGGTCACCCCCTGGCGCATGTCCTGACGAGGACGTGGGCGCGGAGGCGATCACAACGCGGACGCGACAGGGGCGGGCCGGCCGAAGCCGTCCCGCCCCTGTTCTCCTTCTCCTGCCGTGTCTCCTGTCGTGTCCCCTTGCCCGCCGGCCGGGCTCAGCCCTGCTGCCGCGACGGCCTGCGCCACGTCGGCTTCCGCCACGCCGGCCGCATCGCGAGGACCCGCTCCCGGACGCCGGACCACCGGGCCGACACCGCCCACACCACTCGCACGGCGGAGCGCGGGGCGAACAGCGCGCGCAGGCGCGTGCCCCGGCCGGACGCGGACCGCAGAGCGGCGATCACCCGGTGCACGTCGTCCGTCAGACCGGCCGTCGGCCGCGGTCGCGGCGCGTACAGGACCTGCTCGACCGCGTCGGCCACCCGGTGCACCGAGGCCGCCGCGGCCTGGTCGAGCTGCCCGAGCCGCACGATCCGGGCGGCCGCCTTGCGCGGGGTCAGCGACTCGTCCGGCGAGATGCCGTGGTCCCACGCCGTGTCGCTCAGCTCGTCCCAGACGGCCAGGACGTACGGCGCCGCGTCCGCCTCCGAGCGGCCGTGCGCACCCAGGCGCACCGCCCGGGTCCTCATCCGCCACAGCATCGGCGCCAGCGGCAGCACCAGGACGACGAGCCCGGCCAGCACCCACCCCAGCAGCGCGGTCCACTTCGGCCCGTCGTCCCCCGTGGGCAGCGCCACCTGCGGCGACTCGCTCTCGCACGCCCCCAGCCTCCTGCGCTCCGCCGAGCAGCTCTCGCTCTCCGAGGGAGCGGCGGACGGTTCCGGGGACGTGGCCCGGGACGGCAGGGCCGGGTCGGGCAGCGTGCTGTCCGCGGCCTCCGGCACGGTGTAGGACGGCACCGAACCGCGGGTCGGGGTCGGCTCGAAGCGGGTCCAGCCCACACCCTCGAAGTACAGTTCCGGCCAGGCGTGCGCGTCCCGCAGCCCGACCGCGATCGTGCCGTCCGCCTGCGGGGTGCCGGGCGCGAAGCCCACCGCGACCCGTGCCGGTATGCCCAGGGAGCGGGCCATCGACGCCATCGCGAAGGAGAAGTGCACGCAGAAGCCCTGCTTGTCCCGCAGGAAACGGGCGATCGCCTGCGAACCGCTGCCGACGTCCACCTCGGTGTCGTACTCGAAGCCGCCGTTCAGCGTGAAGTACTCCTGGAGCCTGACCGCCTGGTCGTAGGCGTTGTCCGCACCCGCGGTGACCTCACGAGCGGTCCGGGACACCACGGCCGGCAGCGACTCGGGCAGCTCGGTGTACTCGCGCTCCAGGGCGGGCACCGGCTCCGGGGCGTCGGCCAGCTGTTCCGGCGTGGGCTGCACGTCGAGGCTGCGCACCTCGTACGTCAGACCGCGCGTGTTCTGGCCGTGGTCGCCGACCAGCGTCATGCCGACCGGTTCGTAGCGCCAGTCGCCCCTGACGCTCACCCCGCTCGGCGGGTACGGCATCGGCAGCCAGTCCTGGCCGTACCAGTCGGCGGTCGAGATCGTCGTGCCGATCTCCGTGCGCCCGACGTCGGGGCCGAGCCCCACCGGAGTCGGGAACCCGCCGTCGGGCACGGTGGTGATGGAGCGCTTGGACGGCTTCCACGTGGTGCCGTCGAAGTCGTCCAGGGACACGATCCGCAGATACAGGTCCGAGACGTCCGCCATCTCGGAGCGGACCGACATGACCTGGCGGTCCTCCTCCACGTTCAGCGAGTCACGCAGCGACACCAGCGGGTTCACCGCCGAGATGGTGCCGCCCCCGCCGGTGCCCGAGCCGACGCCCGTGCCGGTGGCGTCCAGCAGCCCGCCGTTCATCGCGGGCAGGCCGAGCGGCACCACCAGGGCGATGCCCAGCGCGACCGCACCGATCCGCCGGCCGGTGCGCACCGGTGCGACGGGCCCGGCCGGCTCCCCGCCCGGGCCGCGCGCCGCCCCGGCGAAGACCCGCCCCCACTGGGAGAGCCGGTCACGCCCCTCGGTGAGCAGCAGCATCAGATAACCGGCCGCCGCCAGCAGGAACCACAGCCAGTCGATGCCGCCGTCGGACAGTCCCGCGGCCACGGAGTACAGGGCGAGCAGCGGAAGACCGGCCGGGGCCGCGCTGCGGAAGGTCACCGCGAGGGTGTCCACCAGCAGCCCGATCACCAGGACACCGCCGATCAGCATCAGCCGGATGCCGTCGGACAGCGGCGCCGGGATCGCGTACCGGCTGACGTCGTTCCCGCCCTGCTCCAGCAGTTCGGCGAAGAACCGGAAGGCGTCCGGGCCGGGTATCAGCCCGGCGAAGGCGTGCTCACGCGCGAACACCAGAGTCAGCAGCACCAGGGTGACGAGCGCCTGCGCCGCCACCGTCAGCGCACGCCCCAGCGGCACCCGGCGGGCCGCCGCGCCCACGCCCGACTGCACCGCCAGCAGGAGCGCCGCCTGGAGGATCCACGTGGGCGGATCGACCAGCGGCAGCAGTGCGCACGCCGCCATCAGCGTGGCCGCCCATGCGGCCAGCGCCAGCCTTGCCCGCCCGCTGATCACGGTCCCTCCCCACCGCTCGCCGCGGCCAGGCCCGAGCGCTCCCGGTCCGCCTGCCGCCACAGCTCGTCCAGCGAGGCGCCCCGCGGCACCGCCAGGGCCGTCCAGCCCGCCTCGCGCAGCATCCGCAGCCGCTCCCCGCCCCTGTCCAACGGACCGGGCACGCCGGCCGGTTCCCGCAGCCAGGTTCCGCTGTCCAGCAGGAAGGCGAGGGCGCCCCCGCTGCGCTGCCGCATCCGGGCGAGGACCGCGGCCTGCTCCTCGTCGAGGTCGCCGAGGAAGGCCACCAGCAGCCCTTCGTTCCCGCCGCGCAGCACGTCGTAGGCGCGGGACAGGCCCGCCTCGTCGGAGTGGTCCACCACGGCGAGGGTGTCCATCATCAGCCCGGCCGCGTCCGCCGACTCCTGGTTCATCCCCGCGAACCCGTCGGGCCCCTCACCGGGCACCGAGGTGCCGGTGTCGGTCAGCAGCCGCACCGAGAACCCGCGCTCCAGCATGTGCACCAGCACGGAGGCCGCGCCCGACACCGCCCATTCGAACGCCGAGTCCGGGCCCGCCCCCTCGTAGGCGACGGCGCGGGTGTCCAGCAGCACCGTGCACCGCGCGCGCTGCGGCTGCTCCTCGCGGCGCACCATCAGCTCGCCGTAGCGCGCGGTGGAGCGCCAGTGCACGCGGCGCAGGTCGTCGCCGTAGCGGTATCCGCGCGGGATCACGTCGTCCTCGCCGGCCAGCGCCAGCGAACGCTGCCGCCCGTCGCCGTACCCCTTCGCCTCCCCGCCCAGCCGCACCGGCGGCAGCGGCTCCACGCGCGGTGTCACCGTCAGCGTGTCGTACGTGGAGAAGGACCGGGTCAGCTCGCACATCCCGAACGGGTCGGACAGGCGCAGCTGCAACGGGCCCAGCGGATAGCGGCCGCGAAGGTCGGAGCGGACCCGGTAGGACACCTCGCGGCGACCGCCCGCCTCCACCCGGTCCAGCACGAACCGCGGACGCGGACCGAGCACGTACGGCACCCGGTCCTGGAGCATCAGCAGGCCCGTGGGCAGCCGCGAGACGTTGTCCATCCGCAGATGCACCCGCGCCTCGGAGCCGGCCGGCACCCGCGCGGGGGAGAGGCGACGGCTGCCGGCGACCCGGTAGCGGGTGCGGTACAGCACGGCCGCGCACACCAGCGGCAGCACCGCCAGCAGCAGCCCGACCCGCAGCAGATCGCTCTGCCCCAGCACGTACGCGCAGATCGCGGCGGCCACGCCGGCGGCCAGGAAGGAACGGCCGCGGGTGGTCAGTCCGGCCAGGGCCGTCCTGAGACCGCTCCTGCCGCCCCGGTCGCCCTCCGCGTGGACGGCACCCGCGTCGGTCATCACAGCCTCCGGGGCGGCTGCTGGCCGTAGCCCGGGCCGCCGCGGCCCAGGCCGAAGCCGCTCTGCTGCGGGGCCGCCGCGGGCACCGGGGTGCGCTGCAGGATCTCCTGGACCACCTGCTCCGCGGTACGGCGGTTGAGCTGGGCCTGCGCGGTGGGCAGCAGCCGGTGGGCGAGCACGGCCACGGCGAGCGACTGCACGTCGTCCGGCAGCGCGTACTCCCGGCCGCTCAGGGCCGCGGACGCCTTCGCCGCGCGCAGCAGATGCAGCGTCGCGCGCGGGGAGGCACCGAGTCTGAGGTCGGGGTGCGTGCGGGTGGCGGCGACCAGCTCCACCGCGTACCGGCGCACCGGCTCCGCCACGTGGACGCCGCGCACCGCCTCGATGAGCTTCACGATCTCGTGCGCGTGCGCCACCGGCTGGAGGTCCTCCAGCGGGGAGACACCGCCGTGCACGTCCAGCATCTGCAGCTCGGCCTCCGGGCTCGGATAGCCGACCGAGACGCGGGCCATGAAACGGTCGCGCTGGGCCTCCGGCAGCGGGTAGGTGCCCTCCATCTCGACCGGGTTCTGCGTCGCCACCACCATGAAGGGGCTGGGCAGCTCGTAGGTCTTGCCGTCGATGGTGACCTGGCGCTCCTCCATCGACTCCAGGAGCGCGGACTGCGTCTTCGGCGACGCGCGGTTGATCTCGTCGCCGATCACCACCTGCGCGAAGATGGCGCCCGGCTTGAACTCGAAGTCGCGGCGCTGCTGGTCCCAGATGGACACACCGGTGATGTCCGAGGGCAGCAGGTCCGGCGTGAACTGGATCCGCCGCACCGAGCAGTCGATGGACCGCGCCAGTGTCTTGGCCAGCATCGTCTTGCCGACTCCCGGGACATCCTCGATGAGCAGATGCCCCTCGGCGAGCAGCACGGTCAGCGAGAGCCGTACGACCTCGGGCTTGCCCTCGATCACGCCTTCCACCGAACCCCGCACGCGCTCGACCACGGCGGTCAGATCAGTGAGGCTCGCTCGATCGTCATAGGTCGTCACCCGGCCCTCCTCGGCCTTTCCCCACGCCCCGGAAAGGAGCGGGGGCCCCAAATGTTCCGGACCGACGCCTTGCTGTGCGGCCCGGCCCACCCCGAATCACGGACACCACGCGGGAAAAGTTCCGCGTGACACCACTCCCGCATTCTTGCCGCCGTTACCGATTCGTGTCACTCGCCTGTGGACAACTGGCGGTGACATGCCGGTTCCTGCGGCCTCCGCGGAACCCGGAGTCCGGGCGATCATCGGGGTGGGCGGCCGGATCAGGCGGGGTCGATCTCGCGCAGCAGGCCGGTCTTCACGTCGAAGACGAAGCCGCGCACGTCGTCGGTGTGCAGCAGGAACGGCGAGGTGCGCACGCGCTGCATCGACTGGCGTACGTCCTGGTCGACGTCCCGGAAGGCCTCCACGGCCCAGGCGGGACGCTGGCCGACCTCCATCTCCAGATCGTGCCGGAACTCCTCGGTGAGCGACTCCAGACCGCAGCCGGTGTGGTGGATGAGGACCACGCTGCGGGTGCCGAGCGCCCGCTGGCTGATGGTCAGCGAGCGGATCACGTCGTCGGTGACCACCCCGCCCGCGTTGCGGATGGTGTGACAGTCGCCCAGTTGGAGGCCGAGCGCGGCGTGCAGGTCGAGCCGGGCGTCCATGCAGGCCACCACGGCGACGCGCAGCACCGGCCGGGCGTCCATCCCGGGATCGGTGAACGCGGAGGCGTATTGCTGGTTGGCCTCGACCAGGCGGTCGGTGACCGTGCCGTGGCCGACGGTGGTGCTTCCGGAGGCTGCGGGAACCGATGCAGAAGTCGTCATACTCATGACGGTACTGGTCACCCGGGGATCGGGCCCGCTGTGAGAGGGGACAAAGGACGTCATCGACCCTGGGTGTGAGGTAACCCACAAGAGTGGTGTGGGCCTCCTCCTACGGGTGATTTCACCCGGTGCGCGCCTTGACCCGCAGGGCGGGCCGCGACGCGCAGGCCGGTTGATTGACCGGGCGACACCGTGGACTAAAGTGACGCGAAGCGGGAGGCGAGACCATCCGCTGCACTGTTTTTCCGGAGATCCCGGCGAGAACCCGGAGGTCTCCCCGCGTACGCGGCGCGTACGTACGGCTCGGCCTCCTCCCGTTCCCGGCCGGCTGACGCTTCCGGCGCCGGCCGACCGCCCCTTCACCGGGGGAGGGCGGGAACCCGGCGGTGCGTCACGGCCGCGCCGGACCTGAGAGGGCCCCTTGAGTCACAGTCGACACGTCCCGGTGATGCTCCAGCGGTGCCTGGACCTGTTGGCACCCGCCCTGGAGCGGCCGGGAGCGGTGGTCGTCGACTGCACCCTCGGCCTCGGCGGACACAGCGAGGCCCTGCTGCGGCGGTTCCCCGAGGCGCGGCTCGTCGCCCTGGACCGCGACAAGGAGGCCCTGCGCCTGGCCGGTGAGCGGCTCGCCCCCTTCGGCGAGCGGGCCACCCCGGTGCACGCCGTCTACGACGAGCTCCCCGACGTCCTCGCCCGGCTCGGCATCCCGCGCGTCCAGGGCGTCCTGTTCGACCTCGGGGTGTCCTCCATGCAGCTCGACGAGGCCGACCGCGGCTTCGCCTACGCCCAGGACGCCCCGCTCGACATGCGCATGGACCAGACGACCGGCGTCAGCGCCGCCGAGGTCCTCAACACCTACCCGCCCGG
>NZ_JAPSKQ010000028.1:0-15715 GCF_031181555.1 Streptomyces sp.
CGGTTCGCACGGCTCGGGTCCCCGGCCGGCCCGGAGACGGAGACCGGTCCGGTGACCCCGACGGTCCCGGCCCGGGACCGGTCCGCCGACGGCCGGGCCCGAGGCGCGGGTGTACGGGGGCCGGAGAGCGAGTCCCCCGAGGACGAGGTGCCGCTCCCGGGGTCCCACGACCCGGAACGGGTGCACCGCAAGGGCGCCTCACCGGTCTCCCCGGACACGCTGCTGCGCGCGGTGTCGGGTCCGCACCTCCCCGCGGAGCCCGGGGCCGCCCGCGTCGCGGGCGAGGCACGCACGGGCCGGGCGATCCGGGACCACCTCGTCCGTACCCGCTCGTGGCCCCGTGCGCGGATCAGCGTCGAACCCTCCTGGACGCCCGGCGAGCGAGGGCTCCACCACCGAGCGACGCCCCTGGGGGGGGGGAGGGGACGGGCCTCCCCGCCCGCTCCCCGCGCAGCCCCTGTGTGCGTCGCGGGCGGCCGGGCGGGCGGTCGGCGGATCCCGGGAACCGGCCGGCCCCCGGGATCCCCCGCCCTGCGGGGTGTCGCGCGGGTCAGGAGCACCACGCCCCAGGAGGCGAGCCCCGCCCCGGTCAGCGCCGACAGCGCACCCACCGGTCCGCCCTGAAGCCGCTCGCCGAGCAGGCAGAGCCCGATCACCCCGGCCGCCACCGGGTTGGCCAGCGTCACCACCGCGAGCGGGGCGCCCAGCCCGCCCCGGTAGGCGGTCTGCGACAGCAGCAGCCCACCGGTCGCGAAGGCGGCCACGAGCAGCGCCACCCCGATCACCTGGACGCTCGGCAACGACCCCGACCGGTCCGTCACCGCGACCGTCACGGTCCGGGTGAGCGCCGAGGCCACCCCGGAGGCGATGCCCGAGGCGGTCGCGTGCCGCAGACCGGGCCGGGAACCCGGCCAGGCGAGCACGCCGATGAGGGCCGCCGCGCCGCCCGCGACCACCAGCGCCTCGGGGACACCCAGCACCCGGTCGGGCGCCGCGCCGGACGCCGTGACCAGGATCGCCGCGAGGCCGGCGAGAGTGAACGCCGTGCCCCGCCACTCGACCGCGCCGACCCGCCGCCCCGCGATCCGCGCCCCCAGGGGCACCGCGGCGACCAGGGTCAGCGCGCCGAGCGGCTGGACCACGGTCAGCGGACCGTACCCGAGGGCCACGACGTGCAGCAGCGCGCCCGAGGCGTTCAGCGTGACCGCCCACCACCAGGCGCCGCCGGCCGGCAGCCGCGGCGTGCCGGTGCCGGAGGTCCGGGAGGCCAGGCGTTCCTGGGTGACCGCCGCGGCGGCGTAGGCGACGGCCGAGACCAGGGACAGCAGGACGGCCACGAGGACGGCGCTCATCGGCCCGTTCCCGCCGGCGCCCGGTCCTTCGCCGGTGTGTGCCGGGCCCGGACCCGTCCCGCCCCGGTCGCCGTGTGCCGCGGTCGGCGCAGCACCGCGAGCGCGAGACCGAGCAGGGCCGCCGCGACGAGTGCGTCCAGCCAGAAGTGGTTCGCCGTGCCCACGATCACCAGCAGCGTGAGCAGCGGGTGCAGCGACCACAGCCACCGCCATCGCGAGCGGGTGGCGGCGATCAGGCCGATCGCCACCATCAGCGCCCAGCCGAAGTGCAGGGAGGGCATCGCCGCGAACTGGTTCGACAACTGGTCGGTCTGCGGCGGGCCGTAGACCGACGGCCCGTACACCCGCGCGGTGTCCACCAGACCCGTGGCGGCGAGCATCCGCGGCGGGGCGAGCGGGAACACCAGGTGCAGCACCAGCGCGGCGGCGGTGACCGCGGCCAGCGCCCGGCGCGCCCAGGTGTAGTGCGCCGGACGGCGCAGACAGAGCCAGACCAGGAAGGCCGCGGTGGCCGGGAAGTGGACGGCCGCGTAGTAGGTGTTCGCGAGGTGCACGAGGCCGTCCCCGTGCAGCAGCAGGGACTGCACCGCGCCCTCACCGGGCAGGCGCAGCGCGCGCTCCAGGTGCCACACGTCGTGCCCGTTGCGGAGGGCCTCGCCGGTGTGGCCGGCCGCCAGCCGCCGGCCGGCCTTGTAGACGAGGAAGAGCCCCGCGACGAGCAGGAGCTCCCGGACGAGCGGCGGGCGCGCCGGTCCGCCGGACCCCGCAGGGTCAGGCGCGTTGCGGACGTTCGTCCCCCGGCTCATCCCCGGCCCTTTCACTGACGGCGGTGCTGTCGTGGTGCTGACGGAGCCGCCGACTCGTGGACCGGGCCCAGTTCACCGGTGCGCGCGGGTACCGACTCCTATCGATACGCTCCCGTACCGATACGCCAGTGTACCGATACGATTCCGTACCGGTACACTGGCGTATCGATTGACATGGGACACACTGGAGTGCGCACCCCCGGGGGACGCACTCGCCGTTCAGGAGCACGAAGGGCAAGGGAGCCGAGCCGATGACGCCGCAGGCCGCGGACCGACCCGAACCGGTCGGCACCTCGCGCCGCTCCAAGATCACGCCCGAGCGTGAGCAGGAGTTCTTCGACGCCGTACTGCACCAGATCCGCGAGTGCGGCTACGACGCCGTCACCATGGACGGGATCGCCGCCAGCACGCGGTGCAGCAAGTCCACGCTCTACCGGCAGTGGCGGACCAAGCCGCAGTTCGTCGCCGCCGCCCTCCGTGCCAACCGGCAGGTCCGGCTCGCGGGCATCGACACCGGCACGCTCGCCGGCGATCTGCGCGAGGCCGCGCGGTGCGCGGGCCAGTGGTCGGCGAAGGACACCACGCTGCTCCAGGCGCTCGGGCACGCGGTCCTCCAGGACCGGGAACTGGCACGGGCGCTGCGCGAGGCGCTGGTCGAACCGGAGGTCGCCGCGCTGCAGGAGATCATCCGGCGCGGCGTCGAGCGCGGGGAGGTCGCGGCCGGGAATCCGGCGCTGGAGTACATCCCGGCCCAGATCTTCGGTGTGCTGCGGATCCGGCCCATCCTGGAGGGGGACAACGCCGGCCCGGACTACCTGCTCCGGTTCGTGGAGGCCGCCGTGCTGCCGGCGCTCGGCCTTCGATGAGACCCGGTCCGCCGTCCACGGGATGACCGGACGGCGGTCCGGCCGCGCCGCACCGTGGGGACGGGGGCGGCGCGCACCCCCCGGCCGGGTGGGGCGCCCCTTGAGCGGAGGGGCGCCCCACCCGGCCGCCGCGGGTTCCGGGTCAGACGTCCCGCCCGTTGCCGCCGCCCGACGCCGCCTCGATGCCCTCGGCGATCTCGTCGAGGACGGACTGCGTCTGATCGGTGTCCACGCCGAAGCGGACCACGACGATCTGCTGCGGCCGCGCGGGGGAGGGGAAGGCCAGCGACTGGACGTACCCGTCGGCGCCCTTGCTGGTGACCGCCTTCCAGCGCACCAGGTAGCCCTTCTGCCCGGCCACGGTCACCGCCTTGGAGGCGAGCACCTCGTGCGAGGTGATCCTTCCGTAGGAGTCGCCGCCGTAGGACTCCTCGGCGTTCGCGGAGATGTCCGCCTTGGCGACCTCCTCGGCGGTGGAGCCGCGGGTGCCGAGCGCCCGGGCCGGTGCCGAGTACGCCCCGCCCTTGGTGCAGGTCTTGGAGGTGTCGCCGGGGCAGTCGTACGCGTCCTTCGACGTCACCTGGGCGCCCACCGGGAGCTCCTGGCCGTACCAGCCGTCCGGGACGGGCAGGCTGATACCGCTCAGTGCGTCGGTCACCGATCCGCTCTCGATCCGCGGCGGCCCGGACGCGTCCGGGCCCGGGCTCTCACCGCCGCCGTCCGGGCCGCCGGAGCCGCCGCCGCCCGGACCGCCGTCCCGTCCCTCCGGTCCCCGCGAGGCCGCGGAGGTGCCGCCCCCGCCGTCGTCGGTCAGCGCGTACACGCCGACTCCGATGCTCGCCAGCACGGCGACGGCCGCGGCGACGGCTGTCCCGATCCGTATCCCGCGCCCCCGGCCGGACGGCGCCTGCGCGGGATACGCCGGAAGGGCCGGGTGAGCCGGGTACGCCGGGTACGCCGGCCCGGCACCGCCGCCCGCCGCCGGAGGACCCCAGCCGGCGGCCGACCCCGCCGGACGGACCCGGTCCGTCCAGGCCCCGCCGTCCCACCAGCGCTCGGTGGGCGGTCCGTCATTCTGCTGCCCGGGGTCGGGGTACCACCCGGGAGGAGTCACCTGCGTCATGCCCCCACCGTATGAGGCGTCGGTGAAAGCCGGATGAGAGAGATCCGTCATATGCCCCGAGGAGCGGGCGGAGCACCCGGCGGGTTCCTCCGCCCCGGCGCGCCGGTCGCACCGCCACCGTTCTCCCCGCGCTCGCCCCGCGTTCGTCATCTCCCGCGGCTTCGGCAAGTGTTGACCGGCAGCCCCAGGTGAAGGGCGGGACGCGTCGACCCCTCGCCCCCGGCGTCACCCGTCACGGCAACAGCTGCCCCGACCTGCCACCACCGGGGCGGCCGGAGGACTACGCTCAAGGTCTGTACGTCGTTCGGGCGACTGGGGAGGTAGCGGGATGACGGAGGTACGGCCCACGGTCGCCGCCTCGGCTTCCCTGTGGGAGCGCGACGAGGAAGTCGCCGCCCTCGCACAGGCGGTCGACACCCTGTGTGCGGACCGCTCCTCGCCCGGCAGCCTGCTGGTGCTCTGCGGCGAGGCGGGTCTCGGCAAGACCGCGCTGCTGGCCGAGACCCGGCGCATCGCCGAACAGCGCGGCTGCACCGTGTGGTCCGCCCGCGGCGGCGAGACCCTGCGCTCCGTTCCCTTCAACGTCGTGCGCCAACTCCTCCAGCCCGCCCTCGTGTCGATGCTGCCGGAGGAGGCGCGCGAGTACCTCGGCGACTGGTACGACATCGCCGGCCCCGCCCTCGGCGTAGCGGAGCCCGGCGCCCGGCACGCCGACCCGCAGGGCGTGTGCGAGGGACTGATCGCCGCCGTGCGCCGGCTGGCCCGCAGGGACTGGCCGCTGGTGCTGCTGATCGACGACGCCCACTGGGCCGACCAGGAGACCCTGTACTGGCTCGCCGGGTTCGCCGAACGCCTGGCGGACCTGTCCGTCCTCGTCGTGGTCGCCCGCCGGCCCGGCGAGATATCCGGAGCGAGCGCCCGCCACCTGGACGCCGTCGCCGCCGCGGCCGACCGCCCCGTCACCACCCTGAGCGCCCTCACCCCGGCCGCCACGGCCGGACTCACCCGCGCCACGCTGGGCGAGAACGCCGACGCCGCGTTCTGCCGCGAGGTGTGGGCCGTCACCGGCGGCAATCCCTACGAGACCGTCGAACTGCTCGCCAAGGTCCAGGACAGCCAACTCGAACCAGTCGAGGCCCACGCCGGCGAACTGCGCGAGCTGAACCGCTCCGCCCGCGGCGGCGGCCTCGTCGCCCGCCTGGAACAACTCGGCATAGACGCCACCCGGTTCGCCTGGGCCGCCGCCATCCTCGGCTCCGACATCACCGTCGACCTGGTGGCCCGGCTCGCCACCCTCGACCACGACGACGCCGTCCGCTGCGCCGAACTCCTGCGCACCGCCCGCATCCTCACCGCCCCCGACCCGTCCACGGGCCGCACCGGACCCGCCGACCTCGAGTTCGTCCACCCGCTGATCGCCACCGCCGTCTACAACTCCATCCCCGACGCCCTGCGCCGCGCCATGCACGGCATCGCCGCCCGGATCGTCACCGACTCCGGGCGCGGCGCCGCGGCGGCCGCCCGCCACCTCCTCGAAGTGCATCCGGACGACGACGAGGAACTCGTCGGGCAACTGCGCGACGCCGCCCGCGAACACCTCGCCGTCGGGGCCCCGGACGCCGCCCGCCGCTGCCTGGAACGCGCCCTGGAGGAACCGCCGCGCCCCGAGGTCCACGCGCACGTGCTCTACGAACTGGGCTGCGCCACCTTCCTCACCGCGCCCGCCCGGACCATCGGCCATCTGCGGGCCGCGCTCGGCATGCCCGGCCTCGACGGCGAGAAGCGGGTGGACGCCGTGGTCCGGCTGTCCCAGGCGCTCCTCCACAACGACCAGATGGAGGAGGCCGTGCGCACCGTCGAGGCGGAGGCCGCCCGGCTCGGCTCCGGCCCCGCCCACCTGCGGCTGCGGGCCGTGCAGTTCATGTGGGAGGGCATCCACGCCGGCGAGACCACCTCCCCCGGCCGCTCCGAGCGGCTGGCCGAACTCGCCGCCACCTGCACCGGCCGGGACAACTCCGAACGCGTGCTGCTCATCCTGCGCGGCTTCGACGCCATGATGCGCGGCGAGAACGCGGAGGAGGTCGTCGAACTCTGCGACCGCGCCCTCGTCAACGGCCGCCTCGCCCCCGGCCTCGGCTGGACCGACTCCGAGTGGGGCGTCGAACTGCTGCTGATGCTGACCAGCGCCTACGCCTACACCGACCGCCTCGACCGCGCCGAAAGCCTCTGCAACGAGGCCCTGCGCGCCTACGAGACCGCCGGCTGGAGCGGCGGCCACCTCGCCCTGGCCCACGCCTACGTGGGCCTCGGGCACCGCAGGCGGGGCCGGCTGGAGGCCGCGGAGCGGTCGCTGCGCGATGCCCTGGACCTCGCCGAACGCGTCGGCCGCGGACTGCCCCTGTACTGGACGGTGACCTGCAACCTCGTCGACACGCTGCTCGTCCGCGGCCATGCCGACGAGGCCTGGGCGGTGGCCGAGCGGCACGGCTTCGCACCGCCCTACCCGTCCACCGTCGTGCTGCCCGACCTGCGCTCCGTGCGCGGCCGGCTGCTGCTCGCCGTCGGCCGCACCGAGGAGGGCGTCAACGAACTGGAGGCGGCGGAGAAGGCGGCGGCCGCCCGCGGCCACCACAACCCGGTGCACGTGTTCGGGGCCGCGGACCTCGCCCGCGCCCTCGCCACCGAGGACCCCGCCCGTGCCGCCCGGCTCGCCGTCGACATCCGCCGGCGGGCCGAACGCTTCGGCACGGACACCGCCATAGGGGAGGCCCTGCGCGTCGCCGCCGTCCTGGAGACCGGCCAGCGCGCGGTCCGCCTCGCCGCCCGGGCGGTCGGGTACCTGGAGTCGTCGCCCTGCCAGTACGAACACGCCGCGGCCCGCGTCGAGTACGGCGTCCTCGCCCGCTCCCGTGCGGACCTCGAGCGGGGCCTGGCACTGGCGCGTTCCTGCGGCGCGGACGGCCTGGCGGAACGCGCGCTGGCCGAACTGGCGACGGGCGCCGGACACGTGTCGTCGCGATGACACGTGGCGGTGGCGGGCCGCGGCCACCGGGACGGCAGCGCGGCGCGGACCGCGGCCGGTGCCTCCTCGCAACCGGTACCGAGGGAGCCGACGGCGGAGACGTCCTGCGGGGCGGCCGCGACCGCACGCGTCCCGCCGCGGTCCCCGCCCGCCGCGACGAAGGCGCCTGCCCGGCCCGGCGCCGGAGGGCAACGCGGAGTCAGGAGCGGCCTTCCTCCTCCAGCACCCGCTGGGCCGTCGCGAACGCCGAGTTGGCCGCGGGCACCCCGCAGTACACCGCCGTCTGCAGCAGCACCGCCCCGATCTCCTCGGACGTGAGCCCGTTGCGGCGCGCCGCGCGCACGTGCATGGCCAGCTCGTCGTGGTGGCCGCGGGCGACCAGCGCGGTGAGGGTGATCATGCTGCGCTCCCGGCGGGAGAGCGTCGGATCGGTCCAGATCTCGCCCCAGGCGTAGCGCGAGATGAAGTCCTGGAAGCGCGCCGTGAACGGCGTCTGCCGGGCCTGCGCCCGGTCCACGTGCGCGTCGCCCAGCACCTCGCGGCGCACCTCCATGCCGCGCCCGGCAGCCCCGTTGAGGTGTGCCCGCAGCGCCGTCAGCACCGCCTCCGGACACTGCGCCGGCGCCAGGTGCGAGGCCCCCGGGATCTCCACGAGCGCGGCGCCCGGCACCGCGTCCGCGATCTGACGCAGATGCGCGGGCGGGGTCGCCGGGTCCTCCCGGCCGGCGATGAGCAGCGTCGGCGCCTCGATCTCCGCGAGCCGTTCCCGCAGGTCGAACGCGGCCAGCGCGTCACAGCAGGCGGCGTACGCGTCCGGATCGGCCTCCCGGTGGTCCCGCACCAGCCGCGGCACGGTGAAGCCGGGGGTGAACCAGCGGGCGCCGGCGCTCTCCGCCAGCCCGGCCAGCCCCTCGCGCCGCACCAGCGCCGCCCGCTCCTCCCACGGCTTCGCGCCGTTGAAGTGCGCCGAGGAACAGATCACGGCCAGCGACGACACCCGCTCCGGGTGGTGCACGGCCAGATGCAGCCCCACCGCACCGCCGAGCGAGACTCCCGCGTACCCGAACCGCTCGATGCCGAGCGCGTCGGCGAGCGCCAGCACCAGCTCCGCCAGATCGCCCACGGTCGCACCGGCACCGATCAGCCCGGCCGCCGAACCGCCGTGCCCCGGCAGGTCCCAGCGGACCACCCGGTGCGCGGTGGACAGCTCGGACGCCACCTCGTCCCACAGGGCGTACGACGTGCCGAGCGAGGGACCCAGGAGCAGCGGGGGAGCGGAAGCGGGGCCTTCGGCGCGGTGGTTGAGGAGGGTGTCGGTCAACGTCGCTCCAGAGAACGGTCGGTGAGGACACCGGCGGAGCCGGTGTAACGGGAGGGATCGCTCGCGGCGGCGACGTCGAGGTCCTTGGACTCCGGCTCCGCGGCGAGCAGTTCACCGAGGTCGCGCCCCTCCTCGTACGCCCGCCGCGCCAACCGCGTGAGCAGCTCCCTGGCGCGGGCGCGGCCGAGCACGGGCGCCAGCTCGGCGGACAGCCGCTCGGAGACGATCAACCCGTGGGTGAGTTTGAGGTGTGCGCGCATGGCGTCCGGGTGCACCCGCAGCCCCTCGGTCAGTTCGGCGGCGTCCCGGGCGGCACCGCCGACCAGCCGGAGCAGGTCCCTGAGCGGTTCCCACTCGGCGTGCCAGGCCCCGGCCGGCCGTTCGTCCCCGGCCGCCAGCGCGCCGTACAGCGTGGCCGCGAGCTGCGGTGCGCGCCGGGCCGCCGCCGCGATCAGCGTCGACCGCACCGGGTTCGCCTTGTGCGGCATGGCGGAGGAGCCGCCGCCGCTGCCCTCGGCGACCTCCGCGATCTCGGTGCGGGAGAGGGTGAGGACGTCCACCGCGAGCTTGCCCAGCGCGCCGGCGGTGAGGGCGAGGCACCCGGCGAGGTCGGCGATCGGTGTGCGCAGGGTGTGCCAGGGCAGCGGCGGTTCCCGGAGCCCGAGTTCCCGGGCGTAGGCCGCCGGGAGCCCGGTCGCGTCCTCGGCGCCGTACGCCGTGAACGCGGCCAGCGTCCCCGCCGCGCCCCCGAGTTGCGCGGGCAGCGAGCCGCGTACCGCCGTCACCCGGTCCCGGGCGTCCAGCACCAGCGACCGCCATCCGGCCGCCTTGAGCCCGAACGTCGTCGGTACGGCGTGCTGGGTGAGCGTCCGGCCCGGCATCGGGGTGTCGCGGTGCTCGGCGGCCAGGCGGGCCAGCGCCCGCTCGCAGCGGGCGAGGTCGGAAAGGACCGGGGCCAGGGCGCGGTGGGCCACCAGCATCATCGCCGTGTCCATGATGTCCTGGCTGGTCGCACCGCGGTGCACATAAGGGCCGTACGGTTCGCCGACCGCCCGCGTCAGGTCCGCGACCAGCGGGATCACGGGGTTCCCGCCGGTCCGCGCCCGCTCGGCGAGGGACGCGAGGTCGAAGCGTCCGGGGCCGGCCGCCTCCGTCACCGCGGCCACGGCCCCGTCCGGGGCGAGCCCCAGGGCGGCCTGGGCCCGGGTCAGCGCCGTCTCCGCGTCGAGCAGTGCCCGCAGGAACGCCGCGTCCGCCGTCTCGGCCGCGGCCGGGGAACCGGCCCACCCGGGAGCGAGCAGACCGGTGTCGGAATCGGCTGACGTCACGTGAACTCCAGGAAGACCGTCTCGCCCTCGCCCTGAAGGCGGATGTCGAAACGGTACGTGCCGCGGCCCTCGTCGTCCGCGATCAGCGTGTCGCGGCGGTCGGCGTCGAGGCGGGCCAGCAGCGGGTCCGCCGCGAGTGCCGCCTCGTCGTCCGGCAGGTAGATCCGGGTGAACAGGTGCACCAGCAGGCCCCGCGCGAAGACGCACACACTGAGGTACGGCGCGCTCCGGCCGCGCGCTCCGGGGCGCAGGGTGCGCGCGTACCAGTGGCCGTTCGCGTCGGTCTGGATCCGCCCGAAGCCGGTGAACTCCACGCCGTTGCGGCCCAGGAAGCCGCCGCTCGCCGGATCGCGCCGCATCGAGCCGTCCGCCGTCGGCAGGTCGCCCTCCGGGTCCGGCCCCCACAGCTCCAGCAGGGCGTCCGGCAGCGGCCGGCCCTCGCCGTCGTACACGTACCCGTGCACGGTGACCGTGTCCGGATGCCCGAGCGGTGCGATCTCCTCGCCGCCGGGGAACGGCAGCGCGTAGCCGTAGAAGGGGCCGACGGTGTGCGAGGGGGTGGGCAGCACGTTCTCGGGCCTGCTCGTGTCGATCTTCGTCATGGTGGTCAGCGCCCTTCTTCCATCCAGGTGGCGTTCGGGCCGTCGAGCACGATGTCCCAGTGGTAGCCGAGGGAGAACTCCGGCACCGACAGGCTGTGGTCGTAGGTGGCGACCAGCCGCTGCCGGGCGGCGTCGTCGGTCACGGACTGCAGGATCGGGTCGTACGGGAACAGCGGGTCGTTGGGGAAGTACATCTGCGTCACCAGCCGCTGGGTGAACGCCGTGCCGAAGACGGAGAAGTGGATGTGCGCCGGCCGCCAGGCGTTGACGTGGTTGCGCCACGGGTACGGGCCGGGCTGGACGGTGGTGAAGCGGTAGCAGCCGTCGGCGTCGGTGAGGGTGCGGCCCACGCCGGTGAAGTTCGGGTCCAGCGGGGCGTCGTGCTGCTCGCGCTGATGGGCGTACCGCCCGGCCGAGTTGGCCTGCCAGATCTCCACCAGCTGACCGCGCACGGGACGGCCGTCGCGGTCCAGCAGCCGGCCGGAGACGGTGATGCGTTCACCGACGGGCTCACCGTGGTGCTGCCGGGTGAGGTCGTTGTCGGTCTCGGTGATGTCCCGCTCCCCGAACGCGGGGGAGGACAGCTCCACCAGCTCCGGGTCCTTCGACACGTCGATGGCGACCGGCGGCTGCCTGGGGTGGCGCAGCACCGAGGAGCGGTACGGCGCGTACTCGCGACGCGGATGGTGCTCGACGGGCGCGCCGCCGGCGATCCGCTTCTCGTACGCGGCGCGCTCGGCCGTGATCTCCCGGTCGATGTCGGCTTGTGTCAGAGCGTCGGTCACGACAGGCCCTCCCCGAGGGTGAGTTCGGCTCCGGTCTTGGTGGTGATCTCCTCGACGGTCACGCCGGGAGCGGTCTCGACGAGGACGAGTCCGCCGTCGGTGACGTCGAGGACGCCGAGGTCGGTGATGATCCGGTCCACGCACGCCCTGCCGGTCAGCGGCAGCGTGCACTCGGCGAGGATCTTCGGCGAGCCGTCCTTGGCGGTGTGCGTCATCACGACGATCACGGTGCGGGCGCCGTGGACGAGGTCCATGGCACCGCCGATGCCGGTGACGAGCTTGCCGGGCACCGCCCAGTTGGCCAGGTCCCCGTGCGCGGACACCTGCATCGCACCGAGGACGGCGACGTCGATGTGCCCGCCCCGGATCATCGAGAAGGACAACGCCGAGTCGAAGAAGGAGGCCCCCGGCAGGACGGTCACGGTCTCCTTGCCGGCGTTGATCAGGTCCGGGTCGACGGCGTCCTCGGTGGGGTAGGGGCCGGTGCCGAGGATGCCGTTCTCGCTCTCCAGCACCACCTCGACACCGGGCGGGAGGTGGTTGGGGATGAGCGTGGGCAGTCCGATGCCGAGGTTGACGTACTGGCCGTCCCCCAGTTCGCGGGCCGCCCGCGCGGCCATCTCCTCCCGCGTCCAGGCCATCAGCCGCTCACCGTCCGCTTCTCGATCCTCTTGTCCGCCGCCTGCCCGGGCGTCAGCGCGACGACCCGCTGCACGAAGATCCCCGGCAGGTGCACCGCGTCGGGGTCGAGGGCGCCGGGCTCGACCAGCTCCTCCACCTCGGCGATGGTCACCCGGCCGGCCATCGCCGCGAGGGGGTTGAAGTTGCGGGCGGACTTGTTGAACACCAGGTTCCCGTGCCGGTCGCCCTTCGCCGCCCGCACCAGCGCGAAGTCGGTGCGGATGCCGCGCTCGAGTACGTACTCCACGCCGTCGAACTCCCGCACCTCCTTCGCCGGGGAGGCCAGCGCCACCCCGCCGGAGCCGTCGTAGCGCCACGGCAGCCCGCCCTCGGCGACCTGCGTGCCGACCCCCGCCGGTGTGTAGAAGGCAGGGATGCCCGCGCCGCCCGCGCGCAGCCGTTCGGCGAGCGTGCCCTGCGGGATCAGCTCCACCTCCAGCTCCCCGGCCAGGTACTGCCGGGCGAACTCCTTGTTCGCGCCGATGTAGGAGCCGGTCACCCGGGTGATCCGCCCCGCCGCCAGCAGCACCGCGAGGCCGGAGTCCAGCGCCCCGCAGTTGTTGGAGACGACCGACAGGCCGCCGACCCCGCGCCCGTACAGCGCCCGGATCAGCACGTCCGGCACACCGCTCAGCCCGAAACCGCCCACCGCCAGCGACGCACCCTCCGGTACGTCCGCCACCGCCTCCGCGGCGGAGGCGACCACCTTGTCCATCCGAGGAACCCCCCATCCCTTCCAGCGGACCCGACCCTCATTAGTCAGGGCACTGAGTATTTCCGCGAGGTTGCCCTCACGCTGCCATCGCGAGGCCGAGAGCGTCAATACCCCGGAGGATCCGATGTCAGGACAGGTGCGAGGACGTCAGATAGTCGTCCCTGCAGCGGGTATCGTTCAGTGCACCGACGAAATCGATGACGAAACCGACCGTGGAGGCGCGCATGGCCGCGGTGGACCTCACCACCCATCCCGGACACCTGGCCCGGCGGCTCCAGCAGGCGCACCACCTGCTGTGGAACACGATGGTCTCCGAGGAGACCACCTCGCCGCAGTTCGCCGTCCTCAACGCGCTCGTCGCCGAACCGGGCCTGGACCAGCGGACCGTGGGGGAGCGGGTGGGACTGGACCGGTCCACCATCGCCGAGGTGATCAGCCGGCTCCTCCGGCGCGGACTGCTCGACAAGGTCCGCGATCCGCAGGACGGCCGGCGCTTCCTGCTGCGCCTCACCGACGACGGCGTACGCACCCACCGCAAGCTGGCCGTGCGCACCGCGCGGATGAACCAGGTCTTCCTGGCCCCGCTCGCCACCGACGAGCAGGCGGTGTTCCTCGATCTGATCCGGCGGGTCGCGGACGCGGCCGAGGGGCTGCGCAACCCCGCCGGGTCCCCGGCCGTCCCGCGCTGACCGGACGGACCGGGCACCGGGCGGACCGGGTCGGTCAGGGGGCCTCCGCGTACACCACCCACACCTGACCGGGTGCGAAGGTCATCCGCTCGCCGTCCCCGGTGGTGAACGAGGTGCCGTCCTCGGCGGTCGGGCGGTTCCAGCGCGCCTCGTACGCACGGCCCTCGCGCAGCACGGTGGCCTCCCCGGAACCCACCGTCTCGGTGTACGGGGTGTTGTTGCCGAGGAAGTCCCGGTAGCCGGAGCGGCGCACGGTCACGTACTGCACGACCACGGTCGCGGGCGCCAGCCGGTCGCCCCCCGCGGTGGTCGCGGGGACGCCGTCCATCGAGACCGGCCAGCGGCCGTCGGCGTCCGACCAGGTGAAGGTGAAGCGGGTCGCCGGGTAGCGCACCGTGAGCGCGTCCTCCGGTTCGCCGCCCGCGGGAGGCCGACCGAAGCGGAAGCCGGTGGTCAGGGCGGCCCGGCCGGGCGGACCGTCCATGAGCCGCTCCGGCCGCAGGTACAGGTTGTGCGGGGCGGGACGGTCCGTGCCCCGGGCGTAGACGCCGGGCGACGACTCGGGTGTCACCCCCTCCAGCGGTGCCCGGTCGATCAGCGGCAGGAGCTTGCCCTGCGCCCCGGAGAAGGCCAGGACCGGCCGGTCGAACTGGCGCAGCAGCTCCAGGTCGGACTCACGGGCGCTGCGCACCGGCCCGACGGACTCGGGGAGCCGGGTGGCGTACACCGCCATCAGCCGGCTCAGCCCGCCCTCGACCTGTTCGACGTACACCACGTCCGCGGCGTCCACGCCCGTGTGGGGCCGGGCGGCAGGGGCGTTGTCGATCTTCACCGCGAGCACGGGGGGGCCGTCCGGTCCGCTCGGCCGCGGCTCCCGCGCGGACGGCGCCGTCGAGCCGCGCCCGTCGTCGGTCGAGCCCCCGGACGTCGTGCAGCCGGCCGCCAGGCCGGCCGTCATCAGGACGGCCAGCAGGGCCCTCGTCGCCGTGCCGCGCCGCGTGCGCGCCTCTCGTCCCGTGCCCACCGTCGCCACCGTGCCTGCCTGTGTCCTGGAGTGTCTTGATTATGTGCTTTTCCGATCGTCGTTGGCCATACGCGATCGGTGGCCATGCCGCGCGGTGGGTCCACCGATCGGCGCAGCGATGCGCGGTTGGGCCCGGGACCGCTCGGGTACCCGGGGCCCCACCGCATCAGCGACACACCGGCCACGACGGAGGGAGCGGGCGGCGATGAGGGCAGTGACCTGGCAGGGCAAGCGGGACGTGCGGGTGGAGAACGTGCCCGACCCACGGCTCGAGGAGCCGACGGACGCGATCATCCGCGTCACCTCCACCGGACTGTGCGGATCCGACCTGCACCTGTACGAGGTGCTCACCCCGTTCATGACCCCGGGCGACATCCTCGGCCACGAGCCGATGGGCATCGTCGAGGAGGTCGGCGCCGCGGTGCCGGACCTCCAGGTCGGCGACCGGGTCGTGGTGCCCTTTCAGATCGCCTGCGGCAACTGCTGGATGTGCCTGACCGGGCTGCCCACGCAGTGCGAGACCACGCAGGTCGGCGCCGAGGGCATGGGCGCGGCCCTGTTCGGCTACACCCGGCTGTACGGCGCCGTCCCGGGCGGCCAGGCCGAGTACCTGCGGGTCCCGCAGGCGCAGTACGGTCCCATCAAGGTCCCCCAGGGGCCGCCCGACGACCGGTTCGTCTACCTCTCCGACGTGCTGCCCACCGCCTGGCAGGCGGTCGCCTACGCCGGGATCCCGCAGGGCGGCAGCATCGCCGTACTCGGCCTCGGCCCCATCGGCGACATGGCCTGCCGGGTCGCCCAGGTCCGGGGCGCCGGGCGGGTCTTCGGCGTGGACCTGGTCCCCGAGCGGCTGCGCCGGGCGCGCGAACGGGGCGTGGAGACCTTCGACCTGCGCTCCTTCGACGACGAGAAGGAACTGGTCGCCGCGATCCGCGACCAGACCGACGGCCGCGGCCCCGATGCCGTGATCGACGCCGTCGGCACCGAGGCGCACGGCAGCGTGATGGCCCGCATGGTGCAGAACGCCTCGTCGATGCTGCCCCGCAAACTGAGCGGCCCGATGGCGGAACGCTTCAGCATCGACCGGCTCGCCGCCCTCTACACCGCGATCGACCTGGTCCGGCGCGGCGGCACCCTCTCGCTCGTCGGCGTCTACGGCGGCATGGCCGACCCGATGCCGATGCTCACCCTGTTCGACAAGCAGATCCAGATCCGCATGGGGCAGGCGAACGTCCGCCGCTGGAGCGACGAGATCATCCCGTACCTCACCGACGAGGACCCCCTCGGCGTCGACGACTTCGCCACGCACCGCGTGCCGCTGACCGACGCGCCGCACGCCTACGACATGTTCCAGCGCAAGCAGGACGGCGCGGTCAAGGTGCTCATGCAGCCGTGACCGGC
>NZ_JAPSKQ010000028.1:15815-46445 GCF_031181555.1 Streptomyces sp.
GCCGGACATGCCCTAGGAACCGCCGCCGAGGACCTCCGCCAGGTCGTACCGGACCGGCTCCTCCAGTTGCGCGTAGGTGCAGCTCTCGGGGGTGCGGTCCGGGCGCCAGCGGCGGAAGCGGGCGGTGTGCCGGAACCGCTGCCCGTTCTCCATGTGGTCGTAGGCCACCTCGGCCACCCGCTCCGGCCTGAGCGGCACCCAGGACAGGTCCTTCCGCCCCGACCAGCGGCTCGGCGCCCCCGGCAGGCGTGCCGTCTCGTGCGCCGCCTCGTCCGCCCAGGACGCCCAGGGATGGCCCGTCACGTCGTCCGTGCGCAGCGGCTCGAGCTCCTCGACCAGCTCGGCGCGCCGCTTCATGGTGAAGGCGGCGGACACGCCCACGTGCTGCAACGCGCCCTTGTCGTCGTACAGCCCGAGCAGCAGGGAGCCCACCACCGGGCCGCTCTTGTGCCGGCGGTAGCCGGCGACGACGACGTCCGCGGTGCGCTCGTGCTTGATCTTGAACATGACCCGCTCGTCCTGGCGGTAGCGCAGGTCCAGGGGCTTGGCGACCACCCCGTCCAGACCCGCCCCCTCGTACTGCTCGAACCACCCCCGGGCCACCTCGATGTCCGTCGTCGCCGACGCCACGTGGACCGGAGGGGCGACCCCCCGCAGTGCCCCGGTCAGCAGGGCCCGCCGGTCGGTCAGCTCCGCGTCCAGCAGCGACTCGTCCCCCAGCGCCAGCAGGTCGAAGGCGACGAACGAGGCCGGGTTCCGCCCGGCCAGCGCCCGCACCCGGGAGTCCGCCGGGTGGATCCGCTCGGCGAGCGCGTCGAAGTCCAGCCGTCCCTCCCGCGCGACGACGATCTCCCCGTCCAGCACGCACCGCTCGGGCAACCGCTCCCGCACCGCCGCCACCAGCTCGGGGAAGTACCTGTTCAGCGGCTTGCCGGTACGGCTGCCCAGCTCCACCTCGGCCCCGTCGCGGAACACGATCGCCCGGAATCCGTCCCACTTCGCCTCGTACTGCATGTCCGGCGGGATCCTCGCCACCGATTTGGCGAGCATCGGCTTCACGGGCGGCATCACCGGCAGATCCATGCTCCGATTCTGCGCGCTCGCGCCCGCTGCCGCCCGGTGTCCTGCCGGTGTGCGGGGTGCGGGCGATGCGCCTACCGTGGCTCGCATGGGTGACGCGGTGCAACTCGAGGTGGCCGGCCGCACCGTACGGCTGACCAGCCCGGACAGGGTGTTCTTCCCGGAGCGCGGCTTCACCAAGCTGGACGTCGCCCGGTACTACGCCGCCGTCGGCCCCGGCATCCTGCGCGCGCTCAGGAACCGGCCGACCACCCTGGAGCGCCATCCGGAGGGCGTGACCGGCGAGTGGTTCTTCCAGAAACGGGCCCCGAGGAACATGCCCGACTGGATCCCCACCGCCCGCATCGCCTTCCCCAGCGGCCGCACCGCCGACGAGATGTGCCCCACCGAGGAGGCCGCCGTGGTGTGGGCCGCCCAGTACGGCACCCTCACCTTCCACCCCTGGCCGGTGCGCCGGGACGACGTCGACCATCCCGACGAGCTGCGCATCGACCTCGATCCGCAGCCCGGCACCGACTACGAGGACGCCGCCCGCGCCGCCAACGAACTGCGCGCGGTGCTCGACGCGCACGGTCTGCGCGGCTGGCCCAAGACCTCCGGCGGCCGGGGCCTGCACGTGTTCGTCCCCATCGAGGCGCGCTGGAGCTTCACCGAGGTCCGCCGCGCCGCCATCGCGGTGGGCCGCGAGATGGAGCGCCGGATGCCGGAGCGGGTGACCGTCAAGTGGTGGAAGGAGGAGCGCGGCGAGCGCGTCTTCCTGGACTACAACCAGACGGCCCGCGACCGCACCGTCGCCTCCGCCTATTCCGTGCGCCCCCACCCGCACGCGCCCGTCTCGGCGCCGCTGCGCTGGGAGGAGGTCGCGGTGGCGCGCCCGCGGGACTTCGACCTCGCGACCATGCCCGCGCGCTTCGCCGAACTCGGCGACGTGCACGCGGACATGGACGATCACGCGTTCTCCCTCGAGCCCCTGCTCGAACTCGCCCGCCGCGACGAGCGCGACCACGGTCTGGGCGACCTGCCGTACCCGCCCGAGCATCCGGCGATGCCGGGGGAACCCAGGCGGGTCCAGCCGAGCCGGGCCAGGAAGCCAAAACCCCCGGCCTCCTGACCCGTGGGGACTACAGTTCCCTGATCCGGACGTCCCGGTACGAGACCACGTCCGTCGTGCCGTGCACCTGCAGTCCGATGTAACCGGAGGCGAACCGCCGCCCGTCCGTGCCCGGGTCGTCCGAGCGCGGCGGGGAGAAGTCCTGGCCGCCGGTGTTGTCGAACTCGTTGATCAGCACGCCGTTGCGGTAGACCGAGTAGTGCTGGTCCACCACGCGGATCTCGTAGTCGTTCCAGGTCCCCTTCTGCGTCACGCCCGCGCCGGCCAGGCCGACCCGGTCGAAGCCGTAGACCGAGCCCGTCTTGTACATGTCGCCGGTGGGCGAGTCGAACACCTGCACCTCGTGCCCGTACTTGATGGCGACCCACTCCGGCCGCGACTCCTCCGGGTGGTCGTGGACCTGCGGGAACCGCACGAACACACCGGAGTTGGCGTTGCCGGTGCCCGGTGCGTCGTCCCGCCACTGGAGCCTCAGCGAGAAGTCGCCGTACTTGCGCTCGGGGAACCACAGCATGCCCAGACCGGGCCTGCTGGTGCCGGAGGTGATCGACCCGTCCGGGTTCAGCGCGAACGAGCCGCCGCCCACCTGCTCCCACCGGGCGAAGGACTCCTCGGTGCCGTCGAGGATCTTGCGGTAGCCCTCGGTCTGACCCGGCCTGCCGATCCCGGACTGGCGGGCGGCCCTGTCGATGGCCCGGTACTCCCGCCTGTCGACGACCCCTTCCTTCTCGAGCGCGTCCAGGACGGTCCTCACGTGCTTGAGGAACAGCGCCTGCGAGGTCCACTCCTTCTCGTCCTCGATCAGCTCGCCGATCCGGCACCGGTTGTTGGTGACCCGGTTCGGCACGCCCGAGTCGACGGTGCCGACGAACACCGTCAACCGCTCGTCGTACTCGGGACAGTTCGGCGCGGGCACCCCGCCGTCCGCCACGACCGTGAAGCTCACCGTCAGCGGCTCGGAGGTGTTGCCCGCCCTGTCGGTCGCCCGGTACGCCACGGTGTGCCGGCCCGCCCGGTCGACGACCACGGGCCCGGTGTACGCCAGGTAGGGGCCGCCGTCGAGCGAGTACTCGATGCCGGCCACGCCGGAACCGCCCTCGTCGGTGGCGCTGACGGTCACCGTGGCGTCACCGACGTAGGCGCCGTCCGAGTTCCTCGTGCCCTCCACGGTCACGCCCGTCACCGGCGGGGTGGTGTCCTGCGGGGGAGCGGCGACGACGGTGAACTCCACGCTCTTCCCCGCCGAGACGTTGCCCGCCTTGTCGGTGGCGCGGTAGCGCACGGTGTGCGTGCCGGGCCGGTGCACCATCACCGGCCCGGTGTACGCCTGCCAGGCGCCGTCGGCGCCGAGCGCGTACTCGATGGTGTTGACGCCGGAGCCGGTGTCGGACGCGGTGACGGTGACCGTCGCCATGTCGATGTAGGCGCCGTCGTCGTTCTGCTCGCCGTCCACCGTCGCCGAGGTCTCGGGCGGGGCGGTGTCGTCGGACGGCGGGGCGACGACGGTGAACTCGACGCTCCTCTCCGCCGAGACGTTGCCCGCCCTGTCCAGGGCGCGGTAGCGCACCGTGTGCGTGCCGACCCGGTCGACCACGACCGGCGCGGTGTACGGCTGCCAGGCGCCGTCGGCGCCGAGCGCGTACTCGATCCGGTCGACGCCCGAGCCCTCGTCGGTGGCCTCGATGCCGACGCTCGCCGAACCCACGTACGCGCCCTCGGCGTTCCGCGTGCCGGTCACCTCCGCCGTCGCCTCGGGTGCCGTGGTGTCCTCGCCTCCGCCCTCGGTCACCGTCAGGACGCCCTGCATCTGGCTGTGGCCGGGGATCGTGCAGTGGTAGAAGTAGCGGCCCGGGGTGAGCGTGACCTCGGCGGTGTGCCGGCCGCCCTGGGCGTCGCCCGGGTTGGCCAGGATGTTCAGCTGGACGTCGTTGTTGAATTCCGGGTCCGACGTCACGAACGTCAGGGTGTGCGGCATGCCGGTGGTGTTGCCGGTGGCCGCGCTGTTCTCGAAGACGATCGTCGCCGGGCCCGCCACCGCCGTCGCCGGTGCCGACAGGTATCTGTCGATGTCGTTCCCGGCGGTCCAGGTCAGTACCTGCTGTGCCGCCTCGGTGTCCGCCGCCTCGGGCTCGCCGGCCGCGGAGGTCGTCGCCTGCAGGCCGAGCATCATCAGCAGGGCGGCCAACAGGGCGGCCCACATTCTTCGTTGCCGTATCACTGGTCTCATCCGGCCTTCCTCGCCAGCTGACCGGCGGCCGGGGTGGGCCCGCCGCCCGTGTAGGTGACCCGCCAGAGCGCGGACCTGGAGTCGGAGGTGAAGAAGCCGCGGCCGTAGTCGAGGACGTACAGCGCCCCGTCCGGGCCGAACTTCCAGTCCATCAGGTTCTTGATGCCGTCGTTGCCGATCGGCACGATCTTCTTCAGCGACTCGGAGTGCACCGGCAGACCGCCGTCCCCCTGCGTCCTCGGGTCCATGAGCACCGCGTTGCGCGGCTGGTCGGCGTCGTAGAAGTCGCCGACGAACCACTTGCCGTCCCAGTAGGCCGGCCACTTGGTCCCGTTCGTGTTCGCCTCGTCGTAGCGGTAGACCGGCCCGTTCATCGCGGCCTGGCCGCCGCCCTTGAGCCAGGGCAGCCTGTAGGTGGCCTCCTCCGCCTTGTACGACGGGACACCGTTCGCGTCCCGGGGGAAGTCCGGACCGCCGCCCTGCGGCGAGTACCAGATGTTGTTGCCGGTCACCGGCGGCAGGTTGACCAGGCCGTCGTTGTTCGGCGACTCGTTCTTCGGGCGGTCGCAGTCGTACCAGCCGAGCGGCTTGGACGGATCCGGCAGATTGCGGTCCCGGTAGGGCTGCTTGTCGCCCATGCAGTACGGCCAGCCCCGGTTGGACGCCTTCGTGATCACGGCGAACGTGTCGTACTTCGCCGGTCCCCAGGTGGGCGACGGCTGACCCGCGTCCGGGCCGACCCAGCCCGCGTAGAGGACGTCGGTCGTCTTGTCGACGAAGATGCGCGCCGGGTTGCGCACCCCCATCACGTAGATCTCGCCGCGCGTCTTCCCGCCGCCCTCGGCGGTCTCCTTCCCGGTGAACAGGTTGCCCTCGGGGAGGGTGTACGTCCCGTCCGGCTCCGGGTGGATGCGCAGGATCTTGCCGTTGAGGTTGTTGGTGTTGCCGGCGGTGCGGCGCGCGTCCGCGAAGGAGACGCCCTTGAAGTTCGGCTCGGGGTTGTTGCCCGAGTAACCGCCGCTGAAGCCGCTGGAGTTGTTGTCACCGGTGGCGATGTACAGGTTGCCCTTGGAGTCCCAGGCCATCCCGCCGCCCGCGTGGCAGCAGCTGTGGATCTGCACCGGCCACTTCAGCAGCACCTTCTCACTGGCGAGGTCCAGCTTGTTCGTGGCCCGGTCGAGCGTGAAGCGGGAGACCCGCCGCTCGGCCATGCGCGTGTCGCGGTCGATCCCGGAGTGGGGTGTGTAGTGCAGGTACACCCAGCCGTTCCGCTCGAAGTCCGGGTCCAGCTCGATGCCGAGCAGGCCCTCCTCGACCTTGGTCAGCTCGTCGCCGCCGCCCTTGTTGCCGAAGACGGTGAGTGCCCCGGCGAGGGTGACCTTCCCGGTCCTCGGATCGTAGACGTGGATCTCGCCCCGGCCCTTGCCGATGTCGGGGTCGTTCCAGTCGGTGACCACCGGCTGAGAGGAGTCGGCGCCGCCGCGGCCGATGTAGAAGACCCGGCCGTCGGGGGCGGTGACCAGGCCGTGCGGTTCACCGATCTGGTCGTTCTGCCCCGGCTGGTTGGGCCGGGTCAGCCGCTCCGCCTTGTAGTTGCCCGTGATCGTCGCCTTGCAGTCGGCCTGCACGAGCCGGGTGGTCCACAGCAGGGCACCGCGCAGGTGCTCGCGGAAGTCGGTCTCGTCGTACGACGACACCGTGCCGCCCATACCGGTGTAGAAGGACCGGCCGCCGTCGTAGTCACGGCACCAGCTCACCGGGTGGTCCCAGCCGTTGGCGCTCGCCCCGGGCCCGTACGTCGACTCGCGCACCCTGGCGACCGTGTGCACCTCGCCGGACGGGTTCTCCACCCAGTTCAGCCACTTGTCGGGCCGCTTCCACTGCAGGGGCAGGCCCTTGGTCGCCGGATGCCGCCGGTCGCCCACCTCGACGGTGGCCCGCTGCACCTTGTCCGGGCTCGACGCGGCCGGGCGGGCGCCGATGAGACCGGTGAACCAGTCCGAGTACGGCTCCGCGCGGGCCGCGTCGTGGAGGCCGACGAAACCGCCGCCGGCCTCCATGTACGCCTCCAGGCCCGCCTCCTGGTCCGGGTCGAGGACGTCCCCGCCGCCGGTCAGGAACACGATCGTGTTGAAGCGCCCCAGCCGCTTGCCGTCGGTGAAGACCGAGGCGTCGTCGGTGGCGGTGACCTTGAACCGCTGGTCCGCCGGACCGGACAGGCCGATCCTCTCGATCGCCTCGATCCCCGCGTTCACGAGCGGCGACTCGTCGCCGCCCGCCGCCGAGCCGTGGAACAGCAGCACACGTACGTTCGCGCCACCCGGGGGCGACGTGATGGACATCGTTGTCAGGGACGGATCCGGCGCCGGGCGCGCACTGGCGGCGGGACCCGACAGCAGCCCGGCGGCGACGATGCCGGCGGTGACGCCGATCGCCCAGGTGCGGCGTCCCGTTCCGGTCGCTCTCGTGCCTCTCGTGCTCAACCTTCGTAAGCGCATGGGTTCTTGATGCGATGTGAACCGCATGTGGCCACCCACCCCTCCTCGGTCGCGGCAACAGCGTCAAGGAAGCTAGACCTCTTTGCGCCAGTCGCCAATACCTATGGCCGCAATGAAACGAACTTTGTCCTGAGTGTGGATAAACCATCGGGAGGTCGCTACGGTTTCACAGGTTCATGACAGCTACGTGGGGAGTTCGGCATGGACAGACGCGGCTTCAACCGGCGGGTGCTGCTGGGCGGCACGGCCGTCGCGACATCGTTGTCCTTCACGCCCGGGGCCGCGAGCGCCGCCGGACCGGCGAAGACCGCGCCCGCCGGAGGCGAGGTGAAGCGCATCAAGCTCTACGCCGAGCGGCTGGACGGCGGGCGGATGGGCTACGGCCTGGAGAAGGGCAAGGCATCGATCCCCGGCCCCCTCATCGAGCTCAACGAGGGCGACACGCTGCACGTCGAGTTCGAGAACACCATGGACGTACCCGTGAGCCTGCACGTCCACGGCCTGGACTACGAGATCTCCAGCGACGGCACCAAGCAGAGCAAGAGCGACGTCGAGCCGGGCGGCACCCGCACCTACACCTGGCGCACCCACGCCCCGGGGCGCCGCAAGGACGGCACCTGGCGGGCGGGCAGCGCCGGCTACTGGCACTACCACGACCACGTGGTCGGCACGGAACACGGCACGGGCGGCATCCGCAACGGCCTGTACGGCCCGGTGATCGTGCGCCGCAAGGGCGACGTGCTGCCCGACGCGACCCACACGGTCGTCTTCAACGACATGACGATCAACAACAGGCCGGCGCACACCGGCCCGGACTTCGAGGCGACCGTGGGCGACCGCGTCGAATTCGTCGTGATCACGCACGGCGAGTTCTACCACACCTTCCACCTGCACGGTCACCGCTGGGCCGACAACCGCACCGGCATGCTCACCGGCCCCGACGACCCGAGCCAGGTCATCGACAACAAGATCTGCGGTCCGGCGGACTCCTTCGGCTTCCAGGTGATCGCGGGGGAGGGCGTCGGCGCGGGCGCCTGGATGTACCACTGCCACGTCCAGAGCCACTCCGACATGGGCATGGTCGGCCTGTTCCTGGTCAAGAAGCCGGACGGCACGATCCCGGGCCACGACCCGCACGAGCACCACCACGGCGCGGACTCCGGGGAAGGGCACGAACACGGCCACTGACCTCACCGTGAGAGATCCGAGAGCGCTCTCACCCCTCGGCCGCCCGGGGCTATCCTGTCCCGCAGCCGCAGGTGAGGAGCCCCGACGTGACCGAGACAGTGCCACGCCCCACGCTGGAGGCCGTGGCCGCGCGGGCCGGGGTCTCGCGGGCCACCGTCTCCCGGGTGGTCAACGGTGCCGACGGGGTCAGGGAACCCCTGGCCGAGCGGGTCAGGCGGGCCGTGGAGGAACTCGGATACGTGCCCAACCAGGCGGCCCGCAGCCTGGTGACGAAACGGCACGACGCCGTCGCCGTCGTCGTGGCCGAACCGGAGACCCGCGTCTTCGCCGATCCCTTCTTCGCCCGCCAGCTGCGCGGCATCAGCAAGGAGCTGACGGCCCACGACAACCAGCTCGTGCTGCTGCTCACCGAGGGCCGTGACGACCACGCCCGGGTCGCCCGCTACCTGGCCGGCGGCCATGTCGACGGCGCGCTGGTGTTCTCGCTGCACCTCGACGACCCGCTGCCCGAGCTCATCCAGCGCGCGGGCGTGCCGACGGTGTTCGGCGGCCGGCCCGGCTGGAGCGGCGGCAGGGACGGCGTCGTCTACGTCGACAGCGACAACCGGGGCGGTGCCCGGGACGCCGTCCGGCACCTGCTCGGCCTCGGCCGCGGCCGTATCGCGCACATCACCGGCGCCCTCGACCAGACCTCCGCGGTGGACCGGCTCGACGGCTTCCGGGACGTCATGGTCGACGCCGATCCGCGCCTGGTCGTGGAGGGCGACTTCACCCCGGCCGCGGGCGAGCGGGCGATGCGGGAACTCCTCGGTCGCTGCCCCGACCTGGACGCGGTGTTCGCCGCCAACGACCTCACGGCGGTGGGCGCCCTGCGCGTGCTGCGCGAGCACGGGCGGCGGGTGCCGGACGACGTGGCGGTCGTCGGCTTCGACGACATGCTGCCGATCGCCGAGCAGACCGACCCGCCGCTCACCACGGTCCGCCAGGACATCGAGGAGATGGGCCGCCTGATGGCCCGCCTCCTCCTGCGCGGCCTCGACCGCACCGCGGCCGCGCCGGAGAACGTGGGCGGCACCCCCTCCAGCGTGATCCTGCCGACGACCCTGGTGCGGCGCGCCTCCGCGTGAGGTCCGGCGCGCGCCGCGGCCCGTGCGGTCGGGCCGGACACGCCCGTTCGTGTGCTCCCGCGGCGAATCGCCGGCGGGCGGTGGAAGACATCGGCGGAACAGGCGGCGGGACCCTTCGCAGGAGGCACCATGCTCACCACCCGGTTCGTCGACGGCGCTCCGAACTGGATCGACGTCGGCACGTCCGACCTCGAGGGCGCCACGTCCTTCTACGGCGGTCTCTTCGGCTGGGAGTTCCGGCCGGCGGGGCCCGACGCCGGCGGCTACGGCTTCTTCCGGCTGGCCGGCAGGATCGTCGCGGGTGCGATGCGCACCACGCCGGAGCAGGGGCCGCCCGCGTGGACCGTCCACTTCCGGAGCCCCGACGCACAGGCCACGGCGCAGGCCGCCCGGCAGGCCCGGGGCAGCGTGCCCATGCAGCCCGTGGACGTGGGGGAACAGGGCAGGACGGCGATCCTCGCCGATCAGGCGGGCGTCCCCTTCGGCATCTGGGAGCCCGCCCTCCGCAAGGGCGTCGAGGCCGCCGGTGAGGTCGGCTCGCTGTGCTGGGTCGAGCTGTACACCCCGGACATCGCCCGAGCCGCCGCCTTCTACCACGCGGTCCTCGGCTGGGAGACCTCGGCGGTGACCTTCCCCGACGGCGTCTACACCTCCGTCACCCCCGCCGGGGCCGGGGAGGAGGGCATGTTCGGCGGCCTGGTCCCCCTGGCCGACGATCCCACGGAGGCGGAGTCCGGACAGCCGTACTGGCTGCCCTACATCGGGGTGGACGACCCGGACGCCGCCGTCGCCAGGGCCGTCGAGCTGGGCGGCCGGGTCCGGATGCCCGCCACCTCCCTCGCCGGGGTCGGCCGCCTGGCCCGCCTCGAGGACCCGTACGGCGCGCGCTTCGCCGTCCTCAAGGGGGATCCGCGGCAGGCCTGACGCCGTCCGCGACCCGGCGGGGAACAGGGCGGTCCCTCCGCGCGCCGCCGTGTGTTTCCCGCCCCGGTGACGCCATCATCGTGCGGACGCGGACGGACGAGCGGTGCCGAGCCGCGTTGATGCGGCGTTGATCGAACGTTTTTCGCCGCCCGGCACGCTTCTGGCCATGCACATCGAAACGTTCCCGTCGCCCGACCTGACCTGGCAGGAGGAGGCGCTGTGCGCGCAGACCGGGGGGGACTTCTTCTTCCCCGAGCCGGGCAGCTCGGTCCGTGAGGCCAAGCGGATCTGCGGTCTGTGCCCCATCCGCGCGGCCTGCCTCGACTACGCCATGGCCCACGACATGCGCTTCGGCGTCTGGGGCGGCCTGTCGGAGAAGGAGCGGCTGGAGCTGCGGCGGGTGAGCCGCTAGGGACCGGGGGCCGGGCCGGCCGGAGCCGCGGTCACGGCCCGGCCGGCCACCCGGGCATCGCCACCGGGGATGCGGGAGGTCGGCCCCGAGGCCCGCCGCTCCCCGACGACGTCAGCGGCCCACGGGCCGCCTCAGAGGGCCGCGCGCGCCGCCATCCGGGCCTTGCGGGCCGCCAGCTTCTCGTCGAACTTCCGTGCCTCCGCGTCCAGGCCGCCCATGAACACGCCGAGCTCCTCCTGCGCCTTGAGGCCCTCGGGACCGAGGCCGTCGATCTCCATGACCTTCAGGTGGCGCAGCACGGGCTGGAGCACGTCGTCGTGGTGGATGCGCAGGTTGTAGACCTCGCCGATGGCCATCTGCGCGGCGGCCCGCTCGAAGCCGGGCATGCCGTGGCCGGGCATCCGGAAGTTCACGACGACGTCGCGCACCGCCTGCATCGTCAGGTCGGGGGCGAGTTCGAAGGCCGCCTTCAGGAGGTTGCGGTAGAAGACCATGTGCAGGTTCTCGTCGGTCGCGATGCGGGCCAGCATGCGGTCGCAGACCGGGTCGCCGGACTGGTGGCCGGTGTTGCGGTGCGAGATGCGGGTGGCCAGCTCCTGGAAGGCGACGTAGGCGACCGAGTGCAGCATCGAGTGCCGGTTGTCCGACTCGAAGCCCTCGCTCATGTGCGCCATGCGGAACTGCTCCAGCTGGTCCGGGTCCACCGCCCGCGAGGTGAGCAGGTAGTCCCGCATCACGATGCCGTGCCGGCCCTCCTCGGCCGTCCAGCGGTGCACCCAGGTGCCCCAGGCGCCGTCCCGGCCGAACAGGGTGGCGATCTCGTGGTGGTAGCTCGGGAGGTTGTCCTCGGTCAGCAGGTTCACCACGAGTGCGATCCGGCCGACCTCGGTGACCTTGGACTGCTCCTTGTCCCAGGCCTCGCCGTCCTCGAAGAGACCGGGGAAGTTGCGGCCGTCGCTCCACGGCACGTACTCGTGCGGCATCCAGTCCTTGGCGACCTTCAGATGCCGGTTGAGCTCCTTCTCGACCACTTCCTCCAGGGCGTACAACAGCCGCGCGTCGGTCCAGACGGACGGGCTGCCGAGGTGAGGGGAGGTGAGCGTCACGAAAACTCCAGGGGGGACGGTGCAGGGTACGACGGGACCGGCGAGCGGTGCCGGAACCTACGGAATCGTAGGCTACGTAGCCGTAGGTTACGTAGCCGTAGGTTAAGGGTGCCGTAAAGATCGCTGATCAGGCCGTACGGCCGCGAAGACTTCCCGGGCGCGTCCGGGCCCGGAACCGCAGGCCCACGAGCCGTGCGGCCGGGGAGGGCCACCGGTCAGGCGTACAGCTCCCGCAGGCGCACCGAGAGGCAGGTCACACAGCCCTCGAGCTTCTCGAACTCGCCGATGTCCACCAGGACGGGCGCGTAGCCGAGGTCCGCGAACAGCTCCGCGGTCCTCGGCGCGCTCGACGCCATCAGCAGCTTGTCCCCGCCGAGCAGCACCACATGCGCCCCGGACTCCTCCGGCACCGGCAGGAAGCGGGGGAACAGCGACGGCGTGTCCACGGCCGGGACGTGCCCCACGACCGTCCCGTCCGGCAGCGCCGTGACCGCCGACTTCAGGTGCAGCACCCCGGTGACCGGCACGGCGACCACCCGCGCGCCCAGCGGCTCGAACGCGGCCCGCACCTGCTGGACCCCGGCCGCGTTGGTGCGCCCGCCGCGGCCCACGTACACGGTGTCGCCGATCTTGAGCACGTCGCCGCCGTCCAGCGTGCCCGGCTCCCGGACCCAGTTCACCGAGCAGCCCAGGGACGCCACGGCCTCCTCGACGCCGGCGGTCTCGTCGCGCCGGGACTCGGCACCGGGCCGGGCGATCAGCGCCACGTTCCGGTACATCACCACCGTGTCCTCGACGAACACGGAGTCCGGGCAGTCGTCGGCCGGGGCCACCTCGACCGTCTCCCAGCCGTGGGTGCGCAGCGCCTCCCCGTACGCCTCCCACTGCTCCACCGCCCGGCCGACGTCCACTCCCTCCCGCTCGACGTGCGTCACCAGCCCTTCGGCCAGGCGGGGGCTGGGGCGGCGGATCAGGGCCTTCTTGCTGGACACGAGCGTGACTCCGTATCGGATGGGGTGTGTCGGTACCGCGCCGGGGGCCTCCCGCGGGTGGCCGGGACTCACCCGGGCGCCGGCGGACCATCATGCAGGGCGAACCGGGACGGGACCACCCCCGGCGGCGATGAGGTGTACCCGCGGGTAACGGATCCCGCCGGCCCGCGCGCCCGCGGCGGGCCCCCGTGTCACCGCCCCCGCACGGCCCGCCGCAGATGCTCCCCGGTGAACGACTCCCCGGCCGCCAGCAGGTGCTCCGGCGTCCCCTCGAAGACCACCCGCCCGCCGTCCCGTCCGCCGTCCGGCCCGAGGTCGATCACCCAGTCGGCACGGGCGATCACGTCCAGGTTGTGTTCGACCACGACGACGGTGTTGCCCGCGTCCACGAGCCGGTCCAGAAGGGCGACGAGACCGTCCACGTCCGCCATGTGCAGCCCGGTGGTCGGCTCGTCCAGGACGTACACCACCCCTTTGCGGTGCAGCCGGGTGGCGAGCTTGATGCGCTGCCGTTCCCCGCCGGACAGCGTGGACAGCGGCTGCCCGAGGGTGAGGTACGTCAGGCCGACGTCCCGCAGGGCGCGCAGCCGGCGGCGTACGCCCGTGTCGTCGAAGAAGTCCAGCGCCTCGTCGGCCGTCATGCCCAGGGCGTCGGCGATGGAGCGGCCGCCGACCGTCAGCCGCAGCACCTCCTCCTTGAAGCGCCGGCCCTCGCAGTCGTGACAGGTCGTGGTCACCGGGTCCATGAAGGCGAGGTCCGTGTGGATGATCCCCCGGCCCTCGCAGGTCGCGCAGGCGCCGGCGGAGTTGAAGCTGAACAGTCCCGGTTCCCGGCCCGTCTCCCGCGCGAAGATCTTCCGTACCGTGTCCATGATCCCGAGGTACGTCGCCGGGGTGGACCGCGCGGAGATCCCGATGGACGACTGGTCGACGACCACCGCGTCGGGGTGGACGGCGGTGAACTCGGCGACCAGCGTGCTCTTGCCGGACCCGGCGACCCCGGTCACCGCGGTCAGCACCCCGGTCGGGAACCGTACGGTGACATCGCGCAGGTTGTGCCGGTCGGCGCCCTTCACCCACAGTTCGCCGGTCGCCTCCCGGACCGCGTCCTTGACCGCCGTGCGCCGCCCGAGGCACCGTCCGGTCAGGGTGCCGGAGCGGGCCAGTTCGCCCGGCGTCCCCTCGAACACCACGCGGCCGCCCCCGGCGCCCGCACCGGGGCCCATGTCGACGACATGGTCGGCCAGCGCGATGACGTCGGGGTCGTGCTCGACGACCAGCACGGTGTTCCCCTTGTCCCGCAGCCGCAGCAGCAGTTCGCCGAGGCGGTGCACGTCGCGCGGGTGCAGCCCGACGCTGGGCTCGTCGAAGATGTACGTCATCCCGGTCAGGCTGGACCCCAGGTGCCGCACCGTCTTCAGCCGCTGGCCCTCGCCGCCGGAGAGGGTGGACGTCTCCCGGTCGAGGCTGAGGTAGCCGAGGCCGATCGTCTCGATCCGCTCCAGCGCGGCGACGGCGGCCCCGGCGATCGGCCGGGCCACCGGGTCGTCGATCTCCCGCAGCACGGTGATGAGGTCGGTGACCTGCATCCGGGTGCAGTCGGCGATGGACAGCCCGCCCACGCGCGTCGCCAGCGCCGCCTCGTTCAGCCGGGCGCCCCGGCAGGCCGGGCAGGTGCCCTCGGCCAGGAACTCCCGCACCATGTCGCGGGTCTTCTGGCTCATCGCCGCCAGGTCCCGCTTCAGGTACAGCCGTTCGAACCGGTCGGCGAGCCCCTCGTACTCGGTGGTCCAGGTGCCGCCCGTGCCGTTCACGGTGACCTTGCTGCCGGGGCGCCCGCGCATCAGGAACTCCCGCTCGGCCGCGGTGAACTCGCGCACCGGCTTGTGCGGATCGAGCTCGTCGCTGTTCGTGTACGCCTGCCCCTGCCACGTCCCCGCGGCGAACGGCGGGAAGCGGACCGCCCCCTCGGCGAGGGAGCGGTCCGGGTCGAGGATGCGGTCCCAGTCCGGCCGTACGGTACGGCCCAGACCGTCGCACTCGGGGCACATGCCCGACGGGTCGTTGAACGAGTACGCCGTCGCCGGCCCGGCGCTCGGCGTGCCGTGCCGGGAGAACAGCACCCGGATCACCGAGTACACGTCCGTCATCGTGCCGACCGTCGACCGGGAGTGGCCGCCGATGGGCCGCTGGTCGACGACGATCGCGGGGGTGAGGTTCTCCAGGGCGTCCGCGTGCGGCCGTTCGTACTTGGGCAGCCGGTTGCGGACGAACCAGGTGTACGTCTCGTTCAGCTGCCGCTGCGACTCGACCGCGATCGTGTCGAAGACGACCGACGACTTCCCCGATCCCGAAACGCCGGTGAACACGGTCAGCCGGCCCTTCGGGATGCGGAGCGTGACGTCCTTGAGGTTGTTCTCCCTGGCCCCGGTGAGGGTGATGAACTCGCTGGACTCGTTCGACTGGCTCATGCCGCCGACGCTAGGCGGGATACCCGACAGTTTCTGTCGTGATTTCCTTCAGTTCTCCCTCCTCCATCAGCAGCCATCGGGTGATCCCGATCGATTCCAGGAACGGCAGGTCGTGACTGGCCACGATCAGCGCCCCCTCGTACGACTCCAGCGCCGTGGTGAGCTGCCGGACGCTCGCCATGTCGAGGTTGTTGGTCGGCTCGTCCAGCATCAGCAGCTGCGGCGCGGGCTCCGCCAGCATCAGCGCGGCCAGTGCGGCGCGGAACCGCTCGCCGCCGGACAGGGTCGCCGCCTTCTGGTCGGCCCGGGCGCCCCGGAACAGGAAGCGGGCGAGCCGCGCCCGGATCCGGTTGTTGGTGGCGTCCGGAGCGAACCGGGCCACGTTCTCCGCGACCGTCAGCCCGTCGTCGAGGACGTCGAGCCGCTGCGGCAGGAACCGCAGCGGGACGTGCGCCGCCGTCTCGCCCGACACCGGCTCGAGCTCCCCGGCGATCGTGCGCAGCAGCGTCGTCTTGCCGGCGCCGTTGCGTCCGATCAGCGCGACCCGCTCCGGTCCCCGCAGCTCGAAGCCGCCGTTCACCCGGGCGCCGTACACGAGCCCGAGGTCCTGGAGGGTGAGCACGGTACGCCCGGGCGGCACGGCCGTGTACGGCAGGTCGACACGGATCTCGTCGTCGTCCCGCACGGCCTCCACCGCCTCGTCGAGCCGTTCCCGGGCCTCGGCGAGCTTCTCCTCGTGCATGATGCGGTGCTTGCCCGCGGACACCTGCGCCGCGCGCTTGCGCGCCCCCATGACGATCTTCGGCTCGCGCTTCTGCTCCCACATCTTCTGCCCGTACCGCTTGCGGCGGGCCAGCTTGACCTGGGCGTCGGCCAGTTCGCGCTTCTGCTTGCGCAGGTCCGCCTCGGCGACCCGCACCATGCGCTCGGCCGCCTCCTGTTCGACGGCCAGCGCCTCCTCGTAGGCCGAGAAGTTGCCGCCGTACCAGGTGACCTCCCCGGAGTGCAGATCCGCGATCTGGTCGACGAGCTCCAGCAGTTCGCGGTCGTGGCTGACCACGACCATCACGCCCGGCCAGCCGGCGACGGCCGCGTACAGCCGCCTGCGGGCGTACAGGTCGAGGTTGTTGGTGGGCTCGTCGAGCAGCAGCACGTCCGGCCGGCGCAGCAGCAGCGCGGCCAGCCGCAGCAGCACCGACTCGCCGCCCGACACCTCGCCGACCGTGCGGTCCAGCCCGATGTGCCCGAGGCCGAGTTCGCCCAGCGTGGCCAGGGCGCGCTCCTCCACGTCCCAGTCGTCGCCGACGGTGTCGAAGTGCTCCTCGGTCACGTCGCCCGCCTCGATGGCGTGCAGCGCGGCCCGCTGTGCGGCGATGCCGAGCGCCTCGTCGACCCGGAGCGTGGTGTCCAGGGTCACGTTCTGCGGCAGGTATCCCACCTCGCCGGCCACGCGGACGGTGCCGTCGGTCGGTGCGAGTTCACCGGCGATCAGCTTCAACAGGGTTGATTTCCCCGATCCGTTGACGCCGACCAGCCCGGTCCGGCCGGGGCCGAAGGCGACGTCGAGGTCCTCGAAGACGGGGGTGCCGTCGGGCCAGGTGAAGGCGAGGGACGTACAGGTGATGGATGCTGACATGCGGGCCTCCGCGGTTGCTCGGGGCGGTCAGGGGCAAACGCGTATGGAGACACCGCGCGACGACGACCGGCAGCCGGAGGGAGGTCCTGGGCATGAGATAGAGCCCTGCCGCACAGGGATCGCAAGGACGGCTCGAACGCCGAGGTCGCACGCGACGCACACACCTCACCGGTGTGACGTGGTGTCTCAGAACCTCAGACGAGCAACGTCCTTCTCCATTCGACGGCAACAGAACCGTTGTACACCGTACGGCCGGCCGGATGGGCTGTCAACGCCATTTCCCGGCCCACGATCCGACCCCCGAGGAGACCCCCGTGCGCCCCGTGCCCGACGGATCGCTCTCACTGCCGGCCCGGCTCTATCTGCTGGCCTGGGACACCGGGCGGCGGGAGGTCGCCGACCCGTCCCACCTGCCCCCTCTGGTGCGGGCCGGGGCCCTCGCCGACCTGGCCCGGCGCGGTCTGCTGATCGACGACGAGGGCATCACCACGCCGCTCGACCTGGACTCGCGCACCGGGGACGCGGCCCTCGACGGGCTCCTGGAACTCGTCAGCGAGTCCTGCCCGCACTCCTGGCGCACCTGGGTGACGCTGCGGGCCCGCCACACCCTCGACGCGGTCCGCGAGCAACTGGTGGCCGAGGGGGTGCTGCGGGCCGAGAAGCGGCGGGTCCTCGGTGTGTTCCCCTCCGTGGAACACGTCCTGGACGGCGTGGCCCGGGTGCGGCACCTGCAGCGGGAGGCACGGTGGATCCTCGACGGCCCCGTACCGGCCGCGGACGTCTCCGAGACGGACGCGGCGGTCGTCGCCCTGGGGGCCGCGGCGGGGCTGGGCGTCCTGCTGCCGGGCCGGGACCGTGCCGGCTGGGAACGGCGTGTCGAGGACCTGGCCGGACGCGGCGGGGCCGCGACACCCGCACTGGGCCGGATCGTCCGCGAACTGCGCACCGCGCTGACCGCCGCCAGGCCGGCGCCGTCGCTCACTCCCGGTGGATGAAGCCCCGGCGCTCGGCCCGCCCGCGAGTGCCGAGGACCGGCCTCGCCGGCGCACCGCCCGCCGACGTGCGGTCACGCCCGGCCGTGTCCGAAGACGCCCGGCGGGGTCCGGGGGAACCCGCGTCGGCCGTCGGCGCGCCCGTCGGCGCGGACACCGGGAGCGGCTCCCCCCGAGGACGCCCTCCACGACGCGGGACGGGGTCCGTCGCGCCCCGCCGCCGACGGGGTCCTCGTCCCCGGGGCCGTCGACCCGGGGATCACCGGGAACTCGCCGCCGGAACCGACGGACCGCTGGACGTGACGGCAGGTCCCGGCGCACGCCCCGGTCCGCCGTGCCGCACGGGAGCCGTTCGACGCGGGGACGTACGACGCCCCCGGCGAGGCACCGGACCACGGCACGCTCGACGCGCCGACGGGCGGCGGGAGTCGGGCCGGCCGGTACGTCCGTCCCGGCCCCGTCAGGCGTCGCGCATCAGCTCCGCGAGGTCGCGGTCCAGGTCGAGCTGGAGGTGTTCCAGGCCGGCCGGCACCAGCTCGCTCGTGGCCTGGAGGAACCGGCGCACCTCGCCCGAGCGGACATGCACGACGGCGGTGCCCTCGGGGGCGTGGAACTCCAGCACGGTGCGGTCGTAGCCGTACGGCCGCACCCGTACGTCGCCGTGGCCCTCGGGACCCCGCAGCCCCGCGGTGAGCAGCTCGCGGGAGAAGGTCCAGCAGACCTCCACGCCCTCCAGGGTGGCGGGTGCGGGGAAGGTCATGCGGACGGCGAACGGGTCGTTCCGGTCGTAGCGCAGGGTGGCGGGAATGTTCGGCATCCGCGGTGCGGCGGCGACGAGACGGGCCTCGACGGGCTGCTCGATGACGGTGGACAACGCCTTGCTCCCTCGTGACGGCTGGACGGGCTTCCGGGGCGGATCGGGCCGGCTACTGGAAGAGACGACGGAATCAACCAATCCGTGCACACGGAGACCGAGTGACCTCTGTCACCGCCTTCATGCATCCGAGCGGCGCGGCCCTCCTCGCGTGCTCCGCAAGGCATTTGTGCCGCTCACCGGAACTCCCGTCCGCCGGGCACGGCCGTCTGGACGGCACCGGGGCGGTGGACGGGCGTCGCCCCCCCCCACGAGGTGCTCGGGGAGCACGCGACCGGCGAGAGCGACGCACCGCCGCGCCCCCGACCGCGGCTGCTGGGCGGCGGGGGAGAAGGCGAGGGTCGCCCGCCTGGAGCACTGACGCGCGAAGGGGTCCTGTTTGCCGCCGGCGTGGGTACCCGTTCGCTGAACACGAGAGGAAGTGAGCGGACATGCCACGTGGTTCCGGTTCCAAACGGGAGCGTCAGTACGAGCACATCAAGGAGAGCGCGCAGGACCGGGGCGAGAGCACGGGACGCGCCAAGGAGATCGCCGCGCGGACGGTGAACAAGGAGCGCGCCAGGTCCGGCGAGTCCAAGAGCGCGAGCCGCACCTCGACCAAGGACATGTCGTCCGGCGAACGGGGCGGCCGGCGGTCCGGCAAGGGCTCCCGGGGGCCGACCTACGACCAGCTGTACGAGGAGGCCAAGCGCCGCGGGGTCGAGGGCCGTTCGCACATGAACAAGAGCCAGCTCCAGCGGGCGCTCGGCAAGTGAGCCGCCTCCGCACGGACCTCCGCCGGCGGTGACGTCCGCCTTCCCGCCGGCGGGGGTCCCCCGCGTGGGGGGACCGGGGACGCCCTCCGCGCGGAACGCGCACGCCCCGTAGGCTCGGGGCATCATGACGATCGTAGGCATACCGGCCGACTGGCCCGAGACCGAGGAACAGGCCCGCGCCGTCCAGGACGGACTCCGCGCGCGGGTGGTGCTCGACGAGCCGGGCCCGCCGCCCGGGGCGGGCCGCGTCACCGGGGTCGACGTGGCGTACGACGACGAGCGGGACGTCGTCGCCGCGGCGGCCGTCGTCCTGGACGCGGGGAGCCTCGACGTCGTCGCCGAGGCCACGGCCGTCGGGCGGATCTCCTTCCCGTACGTGCCCGGACTGCTCGCCTTCCGTGAGCTCCCCACCGTCCTCGCCGTCCTCGACGCCCTGCCCTGCCCGCCCGGGCTGGTCGTCTGCGACGGCTACGGTCTCGCGCACCCCCGCCGCTTCGGCCTCGCCAGTCACCTCGGCGTCCTCACCGGCCTGCCGACGATCGGTGTCGCCAAGAACCCCTTCACCTTCACGTACGACGACCCGGACACCCCGCGCGGCAGCACGGCACCGCTGCTCGCCGGCGGCGAGGAGGTCGGCCGGGCCCTGCGCACGAGGGACGCGGTCAAGCCGGTCTTCGTCTCGGTCGGCCACCGCGTGAGCCTCGCCAACGCCTGCGCCCACACCCTCGCGCTGACCCCCGCCCACCGCCTCCCGGAGACCACCCGCAGGGCGGACGCCCTGTGCCGCAGGGCGCTGCGCGAGGCGGCCGGGGTCTAGGTCCCGGCCGCCGCGGAACCCAGGATTCCTTCCCCCTCTCGGCCTACCCCTCGGCCTCCGTCTCGATCGCCCACCGCCCCACCTCGCGGTACTCCGAGTCGTGGATCACCGATCCGTCGCCGGGCTCCAGTGGGTAGTGGCGCAGGTTCCCCGCCCAGTACCGCAGGATCCGTCCCAGCTCCCCGGCGGGGTCCTTCGCCAACGCTTCGCCGTCCATGGTGACTTCGAGAAGAAATCGCATGCCTTCAAGGATTTCATTGAACTCCCCGTTGGCACTTCGGGGACCGGTCTCGTCGGCCGACCTCGGGATGTCCGGCTGAACCGGCACGCAAGTCTCAAGCCGGGAGGACACCGAGTGCGCCGCGGGGCCCGGAGCCCCGAGTGCGGGGGCGCCGGTCGTGAGGTGCCGCTCCTCCGTCACCGCGCGTACCGGTCCGGGGCACTCATGCGCGAACTGAGTACGTGTACGGATGCCCGGCCGCCACCCCCGTCGGCAGGCTGGGGCGCATGACGACGCACCGCGCCCCCAAGCCTGCCGCGCCCTCCGTCCAGCCCGTCGAGCGGGCCGTGACGATCGGGCTGGCCCTCGCCGTCCTGGCCGGACTCGGCTGGATCGCCGGGATGATCTACACCGTTCTGGAGTGGCCGCTCTAGCGCCGCCCCGGCCCGGACCGCCCGTCAGCGGTCCGCGGCGACGCGGAAGCGGATCCCCGCGCTCTGCAGCCGCTCGATCAGCGCGTCGCCCATCGCCACCGCCGTCGTGACCTGTCCGGACGTCTGCGGGAGGTCGTCGAGGGCCAGGCAGAGCGCCCCCTCGGCGAGCATCTTCGCCGTCTCGTCGTAACCGGGGTCACCGCCCGAGACCTCCGTGTACACCCGCCGTCCGCCGCCCTCGCCCACGAAGCGGACGGTGAACCAGCTCCGGGCGCGCTTCTCGGGGCCCGGCCCGTCACCGGGCCTGAGCCGGTCGGAGAGCCGGCGCCGCGCGGGAGGCAGTTGGGCCGCCGCCACCAGCGCGCCCACGGCCGCGATCCCGCCGACCGCCACGGGGAGGCGGCGGACGGCCGCGTAGTGCCGGTAGCGGAAGTCGGGGCCGTACCGGTCGAGCACCCTCGCCGACCGGCGTACGATCTGCGCGTCGATGGTCGGCAGCGGCAGGGCCCAGGCGCCCACCTCCGGGGCGTAGCGCGGCGCACCCGACGGTGCCGAGACCCGGCGGCCCACCAGCCGCGGCTCGTGCCGCCGGCGGTCCCGGGCCGCCGCGCGGAGCTGCCGGGGCCGGGCGAACTGGCCCAGCGCCGAGGCGAACGTCCCGCCCGAGAAGGCCGCGTCGACGGTCACGAAGCCGTCCACGGTCAGCGGCACCCCCTCGGGCAGCCGGCGCACGGTGAAGTAGGCGCCCAGGTCGTGCGGCACCGAGTCGAAGCCGCAGGCGTGCACCAGCCGCGCGCCGGTCTCCCGCGCGCGTGCGTCATGGCGGACGTACACCAGGTCCACGAACTCGGGCTCACCCGTGAGGTCGACATAATCCGTGCCGGTGTCCGCGCAGGCGGCGACGAGCGCCTCGCCGTACTCCACGTAGGGGCCCACCGTCGTGGCCACCACGCGCGCGTGCTCGGCGAGTTCGCGCAGCGAGGCCGGGTCGGACACGTCCGCCCGCAGCTGACCGACCTCCGCGCCACCGGGCAGCCGCTCGCGCAGCCGCTCCAGCTTCCCCGCGCTGCGGCCCGCGACCGCCCAGCGCAGCCCGGCGGGTGCGTGGGCGGCGAGGTACTCCGCGGTGAGCGTCCCGACGAAGCCGGTGGCTCCGAGGAGCACGATGTCGTACGGACGGTCCGTCCTGTTCAGCCTGCTCATGACACCCCTTGGTCGTGCAGCCGCGCCGCTGTCGGTGGCCGAGGCTAGCGTGAGGGATGCGGAGCGCGACGACGAGCCCGGAGGAAGCCGATGACCGTGCCCAGGAACGCCCTGAGGAAGTGGGAGAAAGTGCGCGAGTACGCCCTCGGTCTGCCCGGAGCCGCCGAGGAGCATCCCTGGGGCGAGACCGTCGCCAAGGTGAACCGGAAGGTGTTCGTCTTCCTCGGCGTCGACGACGGCAGCCGTCCGCTGGGGATGACCGTGAAGCTCACGGACGAGACGGCGCACGCCCACGCGCTGGCCTGCCCCGGAGCCGAGCCCGCCGGGTACGGGCTGGGGAGGTCCGGCTGGGTCGGCATCCCGCTGGAGCCCGAGGGCGCCCCGGACGCCGAGCTCCTGTGCGACTGGGTGGAGGAGAGCTACCGCACGATCGCGCCGAAGCGGCTGGCGGCGGAGCTGGACGCACGCTGAGGCGGGCGGAGGTCCCCCCGCCCCCGTAAAGTTGCTAAGCGCTTGCTCGCCCGGTCTTGTGCCGGGTGGAACACGTTCTTAGCATCGCTGGTGTTACATCGGTTGTGTCACAGTCGGAGCGGAGAGCTGCGGATGACGGAAGCGAAGCCACCGGGGCACGGCCCGCTCACCGGCGTGCGCGTCGTCGAGCTGGCCGGTATCGGGCCCGGCCCGTTCGCCGCCATGCTCCTCGCCGACCTGGGCGCCGACGTCGTCCGCGTGGACCGCCCCGGCGGCCCGGGACTCGGCATCGACCCGGCGTACGACGTCACCAACCGCAACAAACGCTCCGTGATCGTCGACCTGAAGGCACCCGACGGCGCCGCGCGCGTCCTCGACCTGGCCGAACGCGCCGACGTCCTGGTCGAGGGCTACCGTCCCGGTGTCGCCGAGCGCCTCGGCGTCGGCCCCGAGGACTGCCACGCCCGCAACCCGCGCCTGGTCTACGGCCGGATGACCGGCTGGGGCCAGCAGGGCCCCCTCGCCGACCGCGCGGGGCACGACATCGCGTACATCGCCCTCACCGGCACCCTCGGCATGATCGGCGACCGGAGCGGGCCGCCGGCCGTCCCGGCCAACCTGCTCGGCGACTACGCGGGCGGCTCCCTCTATCTCGTCGTCGGCGTCCTCGCCGCCCTGCACCACGCGCGCGCCACCGGCACCGGGCAGGTCGTCGACGCCGCCATCGTGGACGGCGCCTCCCACCTCTCCGCGATGATCCACGGCATGCTCGCCGCCGGCGGCTGGCAGGACCGGCGCGGCGCCAACCTCCTCGACGGCGGCTGCCCGTACTACGGCACGTACGAGACGGCCGACGGCCGGCACATGGCGGTGGGCGCGCTCGAGCCGCGGTTCTACGGCGAGTTCCTGCGCCTGCTCGGCATCGAGGACCAGGCCGCCGCCCACACGGACGTCACCCGGTGGCCGAAGCTGCGCGAGCAGGTCGCCGCACGCTTCAGGACCCGCACCCGCGGCGAGTGGACGGCCGTCTTCGAGGGCTCCGACGCGTGCGTGGCGCCCGTGCTGTCCCTGCGCGAGGCCCCGCACCACCCGCACCTGGCCGCCCGCTCCACCTTCACCGACCACGGCGGCATCACCCAGCCCGCACCGGCCCCGCGGTTCTCCGCGACCCCCACCACCGTCCGCACCGGGCCCGCCCGGCCGGGCGCCGACACCGGCGGTGTGGCCCGCGACTGGGACGTACCCCGACTGCTGTCCGCGCCCCGAAACCCTCAGTGAAAGGCCTCCCCGTGAGCACCGAAGCGTACGTGTACGACGCGATCCGCACCCCGCGCGGGCGCGGCAAGGCGACCGGCGCCCTGCACGGCACCAAGCCCATCGACCTGGTCGTCGGCCTCATCCACGAGATCCGCGGCCGTTTCCCGGACCTCGACCCGGCCGCCGTCGACGACGTCGTCCTCGGCGTCGTCAGCCCCGTCGGCGACCAGGGCTCCGACATCGCCCGCATCGCCGCCCTCGCCGCCGGACTGCCCGACACGGTGGCCGGCGTGCAGGAGAACCGCTTCTGCGCCTCCGGTCTGGAGGCCGTCAACCTGGCCGCCGCCAAGGTGCGGTCGGGCTGGGAGGACCTGATCCTGGCGGGCGGCGTGGAGTCGATGTCCCGGGTGCCGATGGCCTCCGACGGCGGCGCCTGGTTCAACGACCCGATGACCAACCTCCAGGTCAACTTCGTGCCGCAGGGCATCGGCGCCGACCTGATCGCCACCATCGAGGGCTTCTCCCGGCGCGACGTCGACGAGTACGCCGCCCTGTCCCAGGAGCGCGCGGCCACCGCCTGGAAGGAGAACCGCTTCGAACGGTCCGTCGTCCCGGTGAGGGACCGCAGCGGCCTCGTCGTCCTCGACCACGACGAGCACATGCGCCCCGGCACCACCGCCGACTCCCTCGCGGGCCTCAAGCCGTCCTTCGCGGACATCGGCGAACTGGGCGGCTTCGACGCGGTGGCGCTCCAGCAGTACCACTGGGTCGAGAAGATCGACCACGTCCACCACGCGGGCAACTCCTCCGGCATCGTCGACGGCGCCGCGCTCGTCGCCATCGGCTCCAAGGAGGTCGGCGAGCGCTACGGGCTCACCCCGCGCGCGCGGATCGTCTCCGCCGCCGTGTCCGGCTCCGAGCCCACCATCATGCTCACCGGCCCCGCCCCCGCCACCCGCAAGGCGCTCGCCAAGGCCGGCCTGACCATCGACGACATCGACCTCGTCGAGATCAACGAGGCGTTCGCGGCGGTCGTGCTGCGCTTCGTGAAGGACATGGGCCTGTCGCTGGACAAGGTCAACGTCAACGGCGGCGCCATCGCGCTGGGCCACCCGCTCGGCGCCACCGGCGCGATGATCCTCGGCACGCTCGTCGACGAACTGGAGCGCCAGGACAAGCGCTACGGCCTCGCCACGCTGTGCGTGGGCGGCGGCATGGGCATCGCCACCATCGTCGAGCGCCTCTGAATCCCGGCGACCCGCACGCGACTTCTACGGAGACCCCCTCATGACCGAGAGCACCACCATCCGCTGGGAACAGGACGACACCGGCGTCGTCACCCTCGTCCTCGACGACCCGAACCAGTCCGCGAACACCATGAACCAGGCGTTCCGCGACTCCCTCGCCGTGATCACCGACCGTCTGGAGGCGGAGAAGGACTCCATCCGCGGCGTCATCCTCACCTCCGCCAAGAAGACCTTCTTCGCGGGCGGCGACCTGCGCGACCTGATCCGGGTCACCCCCGAGACGGCGCAGGAACTGTTCGACGGCGGCATGGCGATCAAGCGCCAGATGCGCCGCATCGAGACGCTCGGCAAACCGGTCGTGGCGGCGATCAACGGCGCGGCCCTCGGCGGCGGTTACGAGCTCGCCCTGGCCTGCCACCACCGGATCGCCCTCGACGCCCCCGGCTCCAAGATCGGCTGCCCCGAGGTCACCCTCGGCCTGCTCCCCGGAGGCGGCGGCGTCGTGCGCACCGTCCGCCTGCTCGGCATCGCCGACGCCCTCCTCAAGGTCCTCCTCCAGGGCACCCAGTACAGCCCGCGGCGCGCCCTGGAGAACGGCCTCGTCGACGAGGTGGCCGGCACGCGGGAGGAACTGCTCGCCAAGGCCCGCGCCTTCATCGACGCCCACCCCGAGTCCGCCCAGCCCTGGGACAGGCCGGGCTACCGCATCCCGGGCGGTACGCCCGCCAACCCCAAGTTCGCGGCCAACCTGCCCGCCTTCCCGGCCACCCTGCGCAAGCAGACGAACGGCGCCCCCTACCCGGCCCCGCGCAGCATCCTCGCCGCGGCCGTCGAGGGCGCCCAGGTCGACTTCGAGACCGCCCAGGTCATCGAGGCCCGCCACTTCGTCGAGCTGGCCGCCGGACAGACGTCGAAGAACATGATCCAGGCGTTCTTCTTCGACCTCCAGGCCGTCAACTCCGGCGCCAACCGCCCCCAGGGCATCGAGCCGCGCCAGGTCCGCAGGGTCGCCGTCCTCGGCGCCGGGATGATGGGCGCCGGCATCGCCTACGCGTGCGCCCGCGCGGGGATCGACGTCGTCCTCAAGGACGTCTCCCCGGAGGCCGCCGCCAAGGGCAAGGGCTACTCCGAGAAGCTGTGCGCCAAGGCCGTCGCCAAGGGCCGTACCACCCGGGAGAAGGCCGACGCGCTGCTCGCCCGCATCACGCCCACCGCCGAGGTGGCCGACCTCGCCGGCTGCGACGCGGTCATCGAGGCCGTGTTCGAGGACACCGCGCTCAAGCACAAGGTGTTCCAGGAGGTCCAGGACGTCGTCGCCCCCGACGCGCTGCTGTGCTCCAACACCTCCACCCTGCCCATCACGGCCCTCGCCGAGGGCGTCGAGCGCCAGGACGACTTCATCGGCCTGCACTTCTTCTCTCCCGTCGACAAGATGCCGCTGGTCGAGATCATCAAGGGCGAGCGCACCGGGGACGAGGCGCTGGCCCGCGCCTTCGACCTGGTCCGGCAGATCAACAAGACCCCGATCGTCGTCAACGACTCGCGCGGCTTCTTCACCTCACGCGTCATCGGCCACTTCATCAACGAGGGCGTCGCCATGGTCGGCGAGGGCATCGAGCCCGCGTCGGTGGAGCAGGCCGCCGCCCAGGCCGGCTACCCGGCCAAGGTGCTCTCCCTGATGGACGAGCTGACGCTCACCCTGCCCCGCAAGATCCGCAATGAGTCGAAGCGGGCGGTGGAGGAGGCCGGCGGCACCTGGACCGCGCACCCCGCCGAGGCCGTCATCGACCGCATGGTCGACGAGTTCGGCCGCACCGGCCGCAGCGGCGGCGCCGGCTTCTACGAGTACGGCGAGGACGGCAGGCGCGCCGGCCTGTGGCCGGGACTGCGCGAGCACTTCGGCAGGGCCGGGTACGAGATCCCGTTCCGGGACATGCAGGAACGCATGCTGTTCTCCGAGGCGCTGGACACCGTCCGGCTGCTGGAGGAGGGCGTGCTGACCTCCGTCGCCGACGCGAACATCGGCTCCGTCCTGGGCATCGGCTTCCCCGGGTGGACCGGCGGCGTGCTGCAGTACATCAACGGCTACGACGGCGGGCTGCCCGGATTCGTGGCACGCGCGCGTGAACTCGCCGACCGCTACGGCGAGCGCTTCACCCCGCCGGCGCTGCTGGTGGAGAAGGCGGAGAAGGGAGAGGTCTTCACGGACGCGCGCTGACGGCCCGCGCCCGCCCCGCCGGGGACCACGCGCCGCGTCACCCCCGGCAGGGCGGGCCTCGCCCCCGTCACCCCCGGGCGTCGCCGTCCATCCACTCCCGCAGTTCCTCCTTCAGCGACCGCTGGAACGTCGTGAGCAGCGCCTGCACCACGAGCGGCTGCATGTGGGCGGACAGTGACCTCACGTCCCGCGCGTCGCGCTCCGCGACCGCGTCGCGCAGCAGCCGTGACAGCTCGTGGGCCGCCGCGCGGGAGTACTCGGTGAGCGTGGCCCGGGCGGCGAGGAGGGTCTTCTGCGACAGCGGCACGTCCAGCAGTTCGACGCCGAGCCGCAGCAGACCGGCGTCGACCCGGAAGGACGCGCCGTCGCGCTCGACGACGTCCATCGCCGCCAGCCGCTCCACCTCCTCCTCGGCCAGCGCCCGCCCCGCCAGCCGCTCCAGCTCCTCCCGGGACACCCTCTCCGCCGTCCCCGGCGCCCAGGAGGCCACCACCGCCCGCTGGATCGCCAGCTCCCGCGCGGTCAGGTCCGGCGGCAGCTGCCCCAGATACCGCTCGATGGCCGCCAGCGTCATGCCCTGGCGCTGCAGCTCCTCGATGAGCGCCAGCCGCGCCAGATGCTCCCGCCCGTAGTGACCGACCCGTCGCGGCCCGATCACCGGGGGCGGCAGCAGGCCCTTGGTGCCGTAGAAGCGGATCGTGCGCACCGTGACGCCGGTCCGGGCCGCCAGTTCGTCGATCGTGAGGGTGGGCTCCTCGGTCTCGGTCGTCATGTGCAGCAGTATCGCTGTACCACCGGTGCTGTGACACCCGGGCCGGCCCCGGACGGCCGTGTGAGATGTTCCGCGGTGTGACGTTTGCCATCGCATATGGAACCGCGCATGAGGAAGGGTGGCCCCTTGGTCTGTGCCTTGATCCGAGCGCGCCGGCCGAGGCAATCCGGACACCCGGGCACGACCCGCCCGGGCGCACCAGAGAGTGGAGCACCGTGAGCAAGGACGCCGTGACGACGGCAACGGCCGCACCCCCCACCACGACGGCCCCGGCCCCCGCGGACGCGGGCGACGCCGGCTACAGCAAGGACCTCAAGGCCCGCCACGTCAACATGATCGCCATCGGCGGCGCGATCGGCACCGGACTCTTCCTGGGCGCCGGCGGCCGTCTGCACGACGCGGGCCCGGCGCTCGCGCTGGCCTATCTGGTCTGCGGCGTCTTCGCCTTCTTCGTCGTGCGGGCCCTGGGTGAGCTGGTCCTGTACCGCCCGTCGTCGGGCTCCTTCGTGTCGTACGCGCGTGAGTTCCTCGGCGAGAAGGGCGCGTACGTCGCCGGCTGGATGTACTTCCTGAACTGGTCGACCACCGGCATCGCCGACATCACCGCGATCGCGCTCTACACGCACTACTGGAGCATGTTCACCGACATCCCGCAGTGGGTGCTCGCGCTGATCGCGCTCGCGGTGGTGCTGGCCGTGAACCTGATCTCGGTGAAGATCTTCGGCGAGCTGGAGTTCTGGTTCGCGATCGTCAAGGTGGCCACGCTCGTCGCCTTCATGCTCGTCGGCGTCTTCCTGCTCGCCACGCAGCACGAGGTGGGCGGCGGAACCCCCGGCCTGAACATGATCACGGACAACGGCGGTGTCCTCCCGCACGGCGTCCTGCCCGTCGTCCTCGTCATGCAGGGCGTGATCTTCGCGTACGCGGCGCTGGAGCTGGTCGGCGTCGCGGCGGGCGAGACCGCCGAGCCGGAGAAGGTCGTCCCCCGCGCGGTGAACTCCATCATGTGGCGCGTCGGCCTCTTCTACGTCGGCTCCGTCGTCCTCCTCGCCCTCCTCCTGCCCGGCTCGATGTACTCGGCCGACGAGAGCCCCTTCGTCACCGTCCTGTCGAAGATCGGCGTCCCGGCGGCCGGCGACGTGATGAACCTGGTCGTCCTCACGGCCGCGATGTCGTCCCTGAACTCCGGCCTGTACTCCACCGGCCGCATCCTGCGCTCCATGGCCGTGGCGGGCTCCGCCCCGAGGTTCACCGCCCGCATGAACCGCAGCCAGGTGCCCTACGGCGGCATCCTGCTGACCTGCGGCGTGTGCGTCCTCGGCGTGGGCCTGAACTTCCTGGTGCCGAGCCAGGCCTTCGAGATCGTGCTGAACGTCGCCTCGCTCGGCATCATCAGCACCTGGGTGATCATCATGATCTGCCACCTGATCTTCGTCCGCCGCGCCCGCGCCGGACTGGTCACCCGCCCGTCCTTCCGCCTCCCCGGCAGTCCGGTCACCGAGATCGCCACCATCGCCTTCCTGGTGGCCGTCCTCGGCCTGATGTGGAACGACCCCGGGATCGGCCGGAAGACGCTGCTGCTCGTCCCGGTGATCGCCGCGATGCTGGTCGCGGGCTGGTACGGGGTCCGCCGCCGGGTCGGGCGGATCGCCGACCGCGAGCCGGGCGGGCTCACGAAGTAGCAGGCCCGCGCCACTGTCAGTGGCAACGCCTACGGTGGCGTCATGTCGGGGATCACATACGTCCGGGGTGACGCCACCGTTCCGTCGGTGAAGGGCGTCAAGATCGTCGCCCATGTCTGCAACGACATCGGCGGCTGGGGGAAGGGCTTCGTCCTGGCCCTGTCCCGCCGCTGGCCCGAGCCGGAGGCCGCCTACCGCGCCTGGCACCGCGACCGCGCGTCCAACGACTTCGCCCTGGGAGCGGTCCAGCTGGTCCGGGTCGAGCGGTACGTCTGGGTGGCCAACATGATCGGCCAGCGCGGCACCAGAACGGGCAGCAAGGGCGTCCCCGTCCGCTACGAGGCGATCGGCACCGCCCTCGCCCGCCTCGCCGGCCACGCGGCCGGCCTCGGCGCCTCGGTCCACATGCCCCGCATCGGCTGCGGGCTGGCGGGCGGGAAATGGTCCCTGGTCGAGCCCCTGATCACCGAGAGCCTGGTGCGGCGCGGGATACCCGTGACCGTGTACGACCACGGGGACTGAGCGTGCCGTGACGGTCCCGTCCCCGTCCGGAGGGGGCCGGAGAACGCCACGTCCAGGCCGCCCGCGCCGCGGCCGGTCGGGGCGGTGCGCAGCACCGTCTTCGGCTCGTCCCGGGGCGGCCCGCCCAGGAGGCGGCAGAGCACCGGGCAGACGGCCGGGCGGCACGCCGCAGTCACCGCCCCGGACGGCCGGGAAGCGAGCGGTCCGCAGGACGCCACCCACCGCGTCGGCCGGCCCGGCACCCGGCAGGGCACCGGGCAGGCCCTCGGCCCGGGGCGGCCGCAGCCCGGTACGGACGGTGCCTCGGTGATCGCCACGTCCCGCACGTCCGGCTCCTTCGTCCGTCCGGCGGCGCCGACCGGTTCACGCGCGCAACCGGCGCACGCGCCCACCG
>NZ_JAPSKQ010000028.1:46545-51759 GCF_031181555.1 Streptomyces sp.
TTCGGCCACCGGCATGCCCACGACGCGCCAGATGCCCTCTTCTGCGCGGGAGTTGACCGATGTACCGTCCCGCGCATGCCGAAACGCACGCGCTTCACGACCTGGAGACCGCTCGCGACGGCGGCCACGGCCGCCCTGACGGCCACGCTGCTCACCCCGGCCGCGGCAGAGGCCGCGCCGCGCGAGAGCCTGCCCGTCCACTCCTACGACCACGCCATCCGCGAGGCCGTCTGGGTGGACACCGGACTCGACGAGGACCGCGACGGGAGGACCGACCGGGTCGCCGTCGACATCGTCCGCCCCCGCGAACCCGCACAGCAGGGCCGGAAGATCCCCGTCATCATGGACGCCAGCCCGTACTACTCCTGCTGCGGGCGCGGCAACGAGAGCCAGAGGAAGACCTACGACGCGAACGGCGACATCGTGGGCATGCCGCTGTTCTACGACAACTACTTCGTGCCGCGCGGCTACGCCGTCGTCGGTGTCGACCTGGCCGGAACCAACCGGTCCGACGGCTGCGTGGACGTCGGCGGACGTTCCGACATCCGGTCCGCGAAGGCCGTCGTCGACTGGCTCAACGGCCGTGGCAGGGCCTACACCACCCGCACCGGCGGCGAACGGGCCGAGGCGGACTGGACCAACGGCCGCACCGGCATGATCGGCAAGAGCTGGGACGGCACCATCGCCAACGGAGTCGCCGCGACCGGCGTCGAGGGCCTGGAGACCATCGTCCCGATCGCCGCCATCTCCTCCTGGTACGACTACTACTTCACCCAGGGCGCCCCGCTCTACGACTCCGGCCCCGACTGGCTGTCGCACTACGTCGAGAGCCCCGACGCCCGCGCCAAGTGCGCCGCCGTCCAGCGCGAACTCGTCGAGGGCGCCCCGCGCACCGGCGACCGGACGCCGCTGTGGACCGAACGCGACTACGTGCGCGCCGCGGAGAAGGTGCGGGCCAGCGTCTTCCTCGTGCACGGCATGCAGGACCTCAACGTGCGGATGCAGCACGTCGGCCCCTGGTGGGACGCCCTCGCGAAGAACGGGGTCGAGCGCAAGATCTGGCTCTCCCAAACCGGTCACGTCGACCCCTTCGACTTCCGCCGCGCGGAATGGGTGAAGACCCTGCACCGCTGGTTCGACCACGAACTCCTCGGCTACGACAACGGCATCGACCGGGAGCCGGTGGCCGACATCGAGCGCCGGCCCGACCAGTGGGTCACCTCCGCGACCTGGCCGCCGCGCGGCACGCACACCGCGACCCTGCGCCCCGCCCGGGGCCCCGAGCCGGGCGTCGGCACCCTGGGCCTGCGCAGGGGCAAGGGCACCGAGGCCTTCACCGACGACCCGCGGCTGAGCGAGACCGACTGGGCCGCCCGTGTCGACACATCGACACCGGACAAGGCCGGCTTCGTCACCGGACCGCTCACCCGCGACCTGCGGCTGTCCGGCTCCTCCGAGATCACCGTCACCGCGACGCCCAGCACCCCGACGGCCCACCTCTCCGCCGTCCTGGTGGACCTCGGCCCCGACACCATCCGCGACTACGCCGACGCCGGCGAGGGCATCACCACCCTCACCGAGCGCACCTGCTGGGGCGCGAGCACCGCGGGCGACAGCTCCTGCTTCAAGGAGACCCGCGCCAGGACCACCGAGGTCGACTTCACCGTCGTCAGCCGCGGCTGGGCCGACCTCGGCAACCACGCGAACAGCGGAAAGGGCGAACCCCTCACCCCCGGCAAGCGGTACACCATCACCCTCGACCTCGCGGCCACCGACCACGTCGTGCCCGAGGGGCACCGCCTGGCGCTGATCGTCGCGGGCACCGACCGGGGCCTGATCGATCCCCCGGCCGACACCCCGACGCTCACCCTCGACCTGGCCCGCACCTCCGCGCGCGTTCCGTTCGCCGGCGGAACGGCCGCGTTCGCCCGCGCCACCGCGGGCTCGCACGCCGAGCCCCGGGAGGCGGTCCTGGACGGCGTGGACCGGCCGAGCACCACTCCCCACCGCGTCCCCGGGGAGGCCCGGTGAAACGCGCCCTGATCCTCGCCGCCGTCACGCTCGCCGCCTCCCTCGTCACCGCACCGGTCCGGGCCGGCGAACACCCTCCGCCCCGTACCGGGTTCGAGGCGAGCGACGGTGCCCGCTGGACCACCCCGGACGAGGAGCAGCGGTTCCTCGCGGCCGTCGACCGGACGAGCAGCCGGGTCTCCGTCACCCGTATCGGCACGACGAAGCAGGGCCGGCCGCTCGGACTCGTCCGCATCGGCACCCGGCCCGCCTCCCACACGGTGCTGCTGGTGTGCAGCCAGCACGGCGACGAACCCTCCGGCCGCGAGGCCTGCCTCACCACGATCCGCGACCTGGCCCTCGCCGAGGACCGGCCCACCCGCCGCTTCCTGGAGCGCACCACGGTGCTCGTCGTCCCCACCGCCAACCCCGACGGCCGCGCCGCCGGCACCCGGGGCAACGGCGACGGCGTCGACGTCAACCGCGACCACCTCGCTCTGCGGACCGCCGAGGGCCGCGCCCTGGCCGCCGTCATCCGCGACCACCGCCCGGACGTGATCTACGACCTGCACGAGTACGGCGCCACACCGCCCTACTACGACAAGGACCTGTTCGACCTCTGGCCGCGCAACCTCAACACCCACCCGGCCGTCCACGACACCGCGCGGACCCTGTCCCGCGACTACGTGCGCCCCGCCGCCGAAGCCGCCGGCCACTCGACCGGCACCTACGGCATCTGGACCGACCCCGTCACCGGTGAACCGATCCGCCAGACCGCCGGCGACGGACAGGAACGCATCCTGCGCAACATGTCCGGAATCAAGCACGGCGTCGGCCTGCTCATCGAGAGCCGCGTCGACCCGCTCACCGACGCGGAGCGGACCGACCAGGCCCTCAACAACCGGCGCAGGGTGAACTCCCAGCTCGCCGCCCTCGAGGGCCTGGTGCGCTTCGCCGACGAGCGCCGCGGGCAGGTCGAGGCGGCCACCGCCGCGGCGCGCGCCGCCGGCCGCGCCGACACCGGCCCCGTGCACCTGGGCGGAGCCGACAACGACCCGCCCGAGCCCTCCGAGGTGATCCCCGATCCGCCCTGCGGCTACCGCCTGACCGCCGCCCAGTACGCGGACGTCGGGGACGAGCTCGCCCTGCACGGGGTGCGCGTCCGGCGGGACGGCGACGGCGTCCTCGTCCCCCTGCGGCAGTCGTCGCGGGCCCTCGTCCCGCTGCTCCTCGACGGGCGCGCCACGTACCACCTCACGGAGGGGGAACCCGAAACGTCCTGCTGAGAAGGTGAGTTTTGCGCCACACGTGGTAGGGGCTTCTCGGAAGAGGGCACTCCGCCCACGAGCTTGATGAGAGGTGCCGCCAGTGACGCAGAACCACCCCAGCGACAAGGATCACACGGCAGGCCCGCTACCGGGATCGGAAGCGGGCCTGCCCGGCCGGGAACGCCCCCGGACCGACCGGGTGGTGTTCGGTGTCACGGCCGTGCTCACCCTCGCGTTCGTGGTCTGGGGCGCCGCCGCGACGGACTCGCTCGAGGACGCCTCCAGCAGCATGCTCAGCGGGTTGATACACAACGGCGGTTGGGCGTTCATGCTGGCCGCCTCCGGCTTCGTCGTCTTCGCCCTCTGGCTCGCGGCCAGCCGCTACGGCCGGATCCACCTCGGTGCCGAGGGCGAGGAACCGGAGTTCCGCACCGTGTCCTGGGTCGCGATGATGTTCAGCGCGGGCATGGGCATCGGTCTGATGTTCTACGGCGTCAGCGAGCCGCTGGCGCACTACGTCACGCCGCCGCCCGGCACCGACCCGGCCGACTCCGGCGACCGCATGGAGACGGCCATGGCGACCACGCTGTTCCACTGGACGCTCCACCCGTGGGCCATCTACGCCGTGGTCGGCCTCGCCATCGCCTACAGCACCTTCCGCAGGCGCCGCCGGCAGACCATCAGCGCCGTCTTCACCCCGCTCATCGGGGCGAAGAACGCGGGCGGCGTCGGCGGGCGGGTCATCGACATCCTGGCGATCGTCGCGACCATCTTCGGCTCCGCGGCCTCGCTGGGCCTCGGCGCGCTGCAGATCGGCTCCGGTGTGCGGGAGCTCGGCTGGATGGACAAGGTGAGCACCGGGCTGCTCGTCGGCATCATCGCGGTGCTGACGGTGGCGTTCGTCGCCTCCGCGGTCTCGGGGGTGGAGAAGGGCATCCAGTGGCTCTCCAACACCAACATGGTGCTGGCGCTGGTCCTCGCCCTGTTCGTGTTCGTGGCCGGTCCGACGATCATCGTCCTCGACCTGCTGCCCACCTCCGTCTTCTCCTACCTGGGCGAGCTGCCCCAGCTGGCGGCCCGCACCGAGGCCAGCGGCGGCGAGGGAGTCGCCGACTGGCTGGGCAGCTGGACCGTCTTCTACTGGGCGTGGTGGATCTCCTGGACGCCCTTCGTCGGCATGTTCATCGCCCGCATCAGCCGGGGCCGTACGATCCGCCAGTTCATCGGCGGGGTCATCCTCGTGCCCAGCACCGTCAGCCTCGTCTGGTTCGCGGTCTTCGGCGGTTCCGCGATGAAGCTCCAGGAGCAGGGCAGGCTGGGGGAGGAGGCCACGCCGGAGGGCCGGCTCTTCGCCGTGCTCCAGGAGTTCCCCGTCGCCACGGCCACGAGCCTGCTGGTGATGGTCCTCGTCGGCATCTTCTTCGTCTCGGGTGCCGACGCGGCCTCGGTCGTCATGGGCACCCTCTCGCAGAAGGGCGCACTGGAACCGGGCCGCCTGGTGGTGGTGTTCTGGGGCGTCGTCACCGGCGCGGTGGCCGCGATCATGCTGCTCGTCGGCAGCGGCCAGGGCGACGCGCTGACCGGCCTGCAGAACCTCACGATCCTCGCGGCGGCCCCGTTCGTCGTCGTGATGATCCTCATGTGCGTGGCGCTCATGCGCGATCTGCGCCGGGACCCGCTCATCGTGCGCGGCGAGATGGGCTCCGAGGCGGTGGAACTCGCCGTCATCCAGGGCCACGAGAAGTACGACGGCGAGTTCGAACTCCGCATCGGCCCCGGCCGCGGTCCGGACGTGGAGGGAGACCCCATCGGCAAACACTGACCCCCGCGGCCCCTGCCCGTCCCGGGCGGCCCGGCCCCGGGACGACCGGGACGGGCCGGGGCCGCTCCCGTCCGGCCTCCGGCCTCGCCCGGCGAGGGCCGCCGGTCCGTCACC